>CAYLIL010000135.1:0-2599 GCA_964384045.1 uncultured Methanosarcinales archaeon | reverse complement strand
GATGAAATGAATACAATAACTGCAAGTGATTCTTTTGTTATTGATTTAGAAATTGCAATTGATTATAGAGAATCAGGTAATAATAATATGACTATAACTGCTGAAGCTAATGAACTATAATTCTTATTTTTTTTGTGTTCTGGTGGTAAATAATGAAAATTAAAAGTAAGAGGTGTTTTTTATTAAGTATTATTCTTATTTTATTTTTAATCTTAATTAGTTCTGTTCATTCAGTTGGAATAAGAAGGTTTTCTTATGACATCCCTGAATATGAGTTTAAACCTGGTTTAGAATTCACTGTTGAGTATGAAGCAATAGGTTTGGTTAGAGATGCTAAAATTGAACTTTCTGGTCAATTTGCTGAGTATTCTACATTAAGTAAAACTACTATTGCTTTATCAGATTTAAGTAAAAAGTTTATTCTTAATGTTGAAATTCCTGCTACTGCTAATAGTGAAGATTTTGATCCTGGTACTAATGGGTTAAGACTAGAAATAAGTGATGATTTATCAGGTGTTAATGATAATGAAATGTTTATACTTTCTACTTCTGCTACTACTCCTATTAGAATTCATGTTCCTTATCCTGGAGATTATGCTGAATTTTCTGATTACAATTTGCCAAGTGTGAATTCTGGTTTAGACACTGTTGTTGAATTTACTATTTGGAATAGGGGTAATAATAATCATATTAATGCTCATTATGAATTTTTGGTTAAAAACAAAGAAGAAATTGTTTTAACTAAAACAAAAACTAAGATTAATATTCCTTCTCAAGAAAAAAAGACATTCCACATTCCTATTGAATCAAATACTTTTATTCCTGGGAATTATAATACTACTCTTACTTATTATTATGCTAGTAAAACTGCTGTTAAAGAACAGAAATTTAAAATTGGTCAGCTTAATTTAGATATAATTAATTACACAAGGGCATTATTTAATGATTCAATACAAAAATTTGATATTGCAATCAGAAGTGATTGGAATGAAATAATAAAAAATGTTTATGCTGATATTAATCTTAATGGAACTACTACAAAAACAACTCCTACTGATTTGTCTAATTTCCAACAAAAAGTTATTACAGCGTATATTGATCCTTCTGGGGTTCCTTCTGGAAACTATTCAGTCGATGTAACTTTATTTTATATGTCTGAAACAAAAACAGAATCTTTTATTGTTGAAGTTATTGAGAGACCAATTACTAAAAATCAAATTGAGATTAATTGGTTATTAATGGGATTAATTATTCTTCTTGTTCTTCTTTTTATTATTACAATAGTTTTTATTATTATTCTAAAAAAGCCAAAGAATGACAAAGTAAACCAAAAAAGTATTAATAAAAAGAATTAAATAATTTTTACAAAGTAAATTAAATTTTAGTATAATGATAAGAATAAAGAATTTTAAATTTGAAAATAAGTTAAAACTTTATATTTGCATAATCTTAGTAGTTTTAATTATAGTTAATGTTATTACTTTACTTGTTTATTTAAATTATAATAAATTATCCTCTGAAATAGTTTCTTTTTCTGAGATTAATATAACTTTTATGGTTGGTAATACTTCTGGCTTTGTTGTTGAGTCTAAGTATTTAGATTTTGGTAGAATAACTCCCGATGGGGCTTCCTCCAAGAAAATGACTATATTTCCTTTAAGTAAACAAGCAAGGGTTTATATAGATTTTTCTCAAAACATTGAAAAGTATGCTAATGTTGATAAAAATAATTTTATATTTTATCCTAAGAATATAAGCCAAGAATTAGATATCTCAATATCAAATGTTAATGATCTTGAATTTGGTAATTATAGTGGGAAGATGTATATTTATTATTCTCAAAGCCCTTTATTTTAAGTTTAGGTAATATTTCAAATCTTTTGGTGCGCACTCTATCTTTCAAAAACTTTTATAAACAATTATTCTTTAAATTCTATTAAAAGGTGTTAAATGTTTGAAATAGTTAATATTAAAGCAAGAATGATTCTTGATTCACGGGGTAATCCTACTGTTGAAGCAGAAGTTTTTACAAAAGAATATGCTGCTTCAGCTATGGTTCCAAGTGGAGCTAGCACTGGTTCTCATGAAGCTTTAGAATTAAGGGATAATGGTAAAGCTTATTCTGGTAAAGGTGTTAATAAAGTTGTAAGAAACATTAATACAAAAATAAAAAAAGCGCTTAAAGGAGTTTCTATTGTTGAGCAAACAAAGATTGATAGGATTATGATCAAGCTTGATAATACAAAGAATAAATCTAATTTTGGTGCTAATGCTATTCTAGCTGTAAGCATGGCTTGTGCTAGATGTGCTGCAAAATGCCTACAAATTCCTTTATGGATTCATTTAGCTAACCTTGCAGATACTAATCCTAACAAATTAATATTGCCTGTGCCTTATTGTAATGTTATTAATGGTGGAAAACATGCTCCTAACGATTTAATGTTTCAAGAATTTATGATTGTTCCACAGGCAAA
The DNA here is from genome assembly GCA_964384045.1 of uncultured Methanosarcinales archaeon. GTDB lineage: Archaea > Nanobdellota > Nanobdellia > Woesearchaeales > CAYZNE01 > CAYZNE01. Next base: position 125 of record CAYLIL010000135.1, on the reverse strand, counting down.
AACATTTCATGAAAGAGTAAAAATAGTTTCTGAATTCTATCACGCTCTTAAAAAATTAATAATAAAAAAATATGGTGCAATGTCCGCTAATGTTGGTGATGAAGGAGGATTTGCTCCTGATATAA
>CAYLIL010000134.1:0-2609 GCA_964384045.1 uncultured Methanosarcinales archaeon | reverse complement strand
ACTCTTAATTGCAAAAGTTCAAGACTTTGCTTAAGATATAGGGGAACATTATACTTTTCAGCTAAATCTAAAGACTTACCTAAATATTTAATTACAGAACCTTCACTTATGGTAAATATAATCTTACCTGTTTTACATACAGGACAATAAACATCTTTGCCATTTGATTTAGAAGTTAAAGGTGGTCTTCTATATTTAGCATTACAACTACCACACCTAAATTCTTGCATACTAAATTTTCTAAGATTACCTTTAGTGTCCCTAATAAAGTGCCTTTCTATAACAAGTTTAGCAACTTTAGATTCATCAACAGCCCTAATCTTTTCTGCAAGTTTAAGTTGACCACCTAACTTTTCATCCATACTAGGAAGAATTTTATATGCTGAACAAAAAACACCATCATTTATATTAGTCGAGACGTGAGTAAAGCCCATACCTTCAAATTGCTGTTCTGTTTCTAAAACATTAGCAATGGTTTGAATAGGGACATCCCAAGGATATTTATATTCAAGAGCAGCCATATAAAACTCTAAAGGATATTTGAAAACTCTATCAACATTAAAAGCCATATCATCGACTTCAGAAGGGTCTAACAAAGTAGATAAAACTAGAGGAGCATCTTGTGTTGAACCTCTAGTAGTAGGTAAATATTTAACAGAAAAATTAAGTAAAGCATCCATTAATAATAAAAAGCAAGCTTCATCACCATCACAATCCCTCCTCATAGCTGCATGAAAATAGGCGTGAGCTAAAAATCCTTGAGTTTTACTATAACCAATAATCCTACCAACTGTTCCAGCAGAAGTATGTGGTGCTAAACCAATAACTAAATGACCAACCAAATCTTCAGGAGATCTAAGGTTATAAAAAGCTTTTAATCCATATAACTTGTCTAACATATCATCAACATACTTTGTAACTTTAAACAATACTTCTGTGCTTGTATCTTCTGGAGAATCCGGACAAGCAGGCAACACAATATCTTGCGCTTTAAGTTCTAGAATTTGATCATCAGAAGTAAGAGGTTTACCATGGATATCATAAAGATAGCCTAATTTAATTAATTTTTCAATAGGTGTAAAAACTTCTTTAGGTTTAAAATGAGTTATTGTTAATTCAGAACAATCATATCTTGTTGTTCCATCTTTATTAACATAAATATTATGTTTAGCTCGAAGTAAAGCTTTCATTAAATGTTCTTGATAATGATTATCATTGAAAGTTCTTTTAAGACCCTTAATCAAATCAGGGATCATTCTAAAGCCAGCTTTTTTTCTAAACAATTCAATATAGTTATTGATAGGGATAGATAATTTTTTAACAGGTTTAAAATCAGCATGAAACTTATTTTTTATTTTATCATCAGAATTAAGATCATAACTTCGGCATTTCTTATTACAAATTTCACAAACCTTAAAGATGGTTTCTTTTTTACAACTATCACACCAAAAAATATGAAATTCAGCAGTGACAGTTTTATTTTTAATAGCAGATTGAAAACTTCTAAGTTTACCTCCTTCAGGACCAACAGGAAATAAACCATGTGGGCTTCCTCTCATTTTTCTCATTTTTGCTTTTTCAGGTCTACCCATCCTTGTACCAATGAATATTCCTGCTTTATCTCTTAAAAGAACTGAAGATACACTATTAACAAATTTTAAAACAGAAAAACTTTCATCTTCTTCCTTAGCCAAACTCTTAAGTAATAAAATATAATCTTCACTAGAAGAAATATCTAATGTTTCTAATAAAGCTAAACCATAATTTTTATCTAAAACAACATATTCATTATTAACAAAGAGGTGTGGAATTCCTAATAATTCCAAAGTTCTTTTACCTGGCATAAAAGTTTTATCAACTAGTGTAAAAATTACTGATTCAATATTTCCTTTTTCATCCTCTTTAATTTTAAGTTTTTGAATAAACATTAAAAGATTAATTAAATCCTCTTTAGTTATTGTAGACCAATAAAAATTATATCTTGGGTGTAATGGAACCTTTAATATTTTAGAAATTTTATATGCTGCTCTTGCACTAATTTTTGTTTTAATAGGATTATCAAATAATTTTTTTAATGCAGCAGCACTAATATCCAATAATGAAGCTAATTTCTCATAATCTAAGTTACCAAATAGTTCAATAACTTTTTTCTCAACTTCTAAAATCCAAAATTCTTGACAATAACCTGGAGGAACAAGAATATGTGCTCTATCAAGAAAATCACCATAATTAACTAGAATATCCCCTACAAATAAAACTTCTTCTACTTCTTTATTAACTTCTTTAGCTTTTTCAACAGTTTCAAGAAACAACACAGAGCCATCTTTTAGTTTTACAATTGGTCCGTCAATATAATCCGTACTCATTACAGCAGTAGCCTTACCTGGCCTTTCAACTTTTAGTTGAGTTCCTAAAGCTATAAAATTATCAAGAGCAATCATAGTTGCAGGGTGAATGCATTGTGCAGAATAACCAGAAACTCTTGCTCGACCATACCTTAACCTAAATGCACCCGGTTTCATAGGATAACCAAGAACGGGCCTTCCCGCAACAATATCTTTAATATAATTAAAATCAGGTTTTACTTTTTCATCATTGTCTTTAGATTT
>CAYLIL010000133.1:0-2663 GCA_964384045.1 uncultured Methanosarcinales archaeon | reverse complement strand
ATTGAGACATATAAGTTGTTTTAGAACCCGGTGCAGCACACATATCTAAAATTATTTCTCCAGGTTTAGGATCTAGAACTAGAACAGGTATCTGAGACGCAGCTTCTTGCAAATATAAATAACCCTGCGCATATTCACTTGTTGATGCAAGAGAAAATTTTGATTTATATTTATAAGCGTGTGGAAGAAAATCTACTTTCTTTAGTTTTATATCTAAGTCTTTTAATCTTTTGAAGAGTTTTTTATTATCAATCTTAAGAGTATTAACTCTTAAAACATCTCTAACCCCCTCGAGGTTAGGACATTTATCAAACTTAAAATCTTCTCTAATTTCAATATATCTTTTTATGAATGTATTCATTATAAATCAACTATTAATTCATTATTTTTTTCATTAATCTTCACAGCAGGATGTTTTGCTTTAAACAAATCTTTTATCTCTGACCAAGATTTTGTTTTTCTTAACTCAATTATTTCTACTAAAATATTATTTAATAGTTGGTATTCTAAATAAATAGCTTCACCCATTTCTTGATATTTATCAGCATCAGTTTCTATTTGTTTAAGCATCTCTTGTTGCTTATGCAAAACATTTTCTATCTTATTTAACTTTGTTTCAAACTTTTTCTCAGAAGAACTCATTTCAGATTCTTGTTTTTTTTCTGTTAATTTCTCGTCGAGAGCCTCACAAAAAGAATCATAAGTTTTGATTGGAGAATCATATGAATCAAAAATAAAAGGAGTTATTGAATTCTTATAAATAGAACCTTTAATATCATAAGAAGCAAAATTAGTAGTTACAACGTATAATAATTCAATTTCTTCCTCACTTAGATTATCAAATGATGTTGTTTTATCAATTTTAGCCCTCTTACAAACTTCTTCAGCATACTGACCACCGAGAGAAATATCAGTTGCAAGGGATTTAACTATTGAAGACATTTTACTTTCTTTTAATTTTTTATGAAAATCATTTTTATTTGAATGAAGAGGATCAAATTGAGATGCAGGAAAAACATATTTCTTTCCAGGTAATATATGACGATCTTTCCATCTTTGAGAAAATAATAATCCTAAAATTTTATCTTCATCATTTTTTAGTATAATATTACCTTGACCAAATAATTCAACAACTAATTGATTTTTAATGAATTCACCTTTTCTTCTTGTCTCAAAATCAAAGATTAAAACTCTTTCAAAATCTTTCTGAGAAATATTTATTAATCTACTTCCAAGCAAATGCTTTCTTAAAAAAGCACCAAACCCAGATAGAGATTCAAACTCATTTTTATAAGATGTTAAATAGACCGAGCCAGGAACATTAATCTTAAGAAATAATTTTCCCTGTTCACCAGCATAAAATCTAATTAAAAGCTCATTCTTATTTATTTTTGAATGAAATATCTTCTCTATTTTTGCATCCTGCAACTTTTGAAGCTCTTTAACTATAAAGCAAATGTCAAAAGCACTCATCTCGTTCTTCATAGAGGAAATAAACAGCTATATGTTTATAAATGTTTTTTAAGAATAAAACTAAAGTTTAAACATCTAGCCATATTGTAATAAACTTTAAAAACAAAGACTACAATAAACAAATTATGGCTGAAGAACAAGACCAAAAACAAACAGAGAAACAAACAAAAGCAAAAGTAATCCCTATAAAAGAAATTATTGAAATAAGTAATAGGAATATAGATGAAATAAATTCATTAGAAACAGACTATACAAATTATAATAAAAAACAAAAAGAAAGAGATAGTAATCTTGCCGAAACAGAAAAAGAAGTAAATGGTAAAATAATTTTATTAAAATCTAATATTAGCAACCTTAATGAACAACTAAGAACATTAAGAGAAAACTTCTCAATCTTAACAAAGAATTTTAATAATTATGTTAAAAAAACAGAGATAGATTATGTTAAGAACAAATTAGATTCAATTAAATTTGAACAACTTGCAACCAAAGAGGACTTAGAAAAAACTAAAACTTCTCAATAATTAATTTACCTTTCTTAAACTTAAAAACAACTTCTTCTGTATCATTAAAATTAATCTTTTTTGTTATAGCATTAGGAAGAAGCATCCTTTCACCTCTAAAATCCATAGTGGTGATTAACTCATTCCAATCATCTTTTTTCGCACTATCTTCAATACCGAAATCAACCATTAAAGACTTTGATTTTTGTTTAGTGCCAATTTCTTTTTGTTTCTGAGCTTCTTCAAAAATAAACTTAGCAATCTTATCAGCAATATCAACTTTACTATATTTTGTAACGCCCTGTAAACCAGGACTTAAATTTACTTCAAGAACAACAGGGCCTTTAGAACTTTCTAAAATATCCACGCCACAAATATCTGCTTTAATTATTCTAGCTGCAGAAAGAGCAATCTTTTTTGTTTTTGCATCAAGAACAATTGATTCACCTTTCCCACCTTGATGAATATTTGATCTTTTATCATCATCAAGAGAAATTCTTTTGTATGCAGCAACAACCTTGTTACCAATAACAAAAGCCCTTATATCTGTTCCATCAGTCTCAATATATTCTTGAATAATGACTGGTTGCTTAAGTGCAGTTAAAGCATCGAGAATAGACATAGCACTAGCTCTTGAATCTGCAAACATGACGCCATTACCTTGTGTGCCTTTAGGAAATTTCATAA
>CAYLIL010000132.1:0-2666 GCA_964384045.1 uncultured Methanosarcinales archaeon | reverse complement strand
TGATCTTCTTACAACTAATAACTCAAAAGTTATTAGAATTATCTTAAGTATACTTCAAGAAGAAGGATATATTGGTAGTTATGAAGAAGTTGATGATGGTAAAGGTAAAGTAATTAAAATAAACTTATTAGGTAAAATAAATAAGATTGGTGTTATTAAACCTAGATTCGCTATTAAAAAAGATAATTTTGAAAAATTTGAAAAAAGATTCCTTCCTGCAAGAGGGTTTGGAATAATTATATTATCAACTTCACAAGGAATAATGACTAATGCTAAAGCAAAAGCTAAAGGTATTGGTGGAAAACTATTATGTTATTGTTACTAAAATGAAAAGATACTACGAAACAAAAATTGAAATACCTGAAGGATGTAATATATCCATAGAAAATTTCCTAATTAAAGTTACTGGTCCAAAAGGTGAAGTATTTAGAACTGTAAAGAACAAATTACTTCATTCAGAAATTGTGGATAACAAAGTTATATTATTCGCTATTGATTCAACTAAAAGACATAAAAAGATAATTTTAACTTTTGTTGCACACGTTAAGAATTTATTTAAAGGTGTAACTGAAGGTCATATTTACAAACTTAAAATATGTTCAGGTCACTTCCCAATTAGTGTTGCTGTTAAAGGCGATATTGTTGAAGTTAAAAACTTTATTGGTGAAGCAAAACCAAGGTTATTAAAATTAAAACCTAATGTAACTGTGAAAATTAATGCTCCTGAAATTGTTGTTGAAGGAATTAACAAAGAACTTACTAGCCAAACTGCTGCAAGTATAGAACAAATGACAAGAAGACCAGGATTTGATAAAAGAATTTTTCAAGATGGTATTTATATTACTGAAAAAGACGGTAAGAAAATATAATAAGATGGATAAAAAAGAATTATTAGAATTAAGAAAGAGAATAAAATCAAATAAGCCTACTTTTATTAGAAGCAGTGCTAAGATTAAAGCTAGAGTCTCTAATATTTGGAGAAAACCTAAAGGTTTACAAAACAAAATGAGACTTAATAAAAAAGGTTATCATAGAGTTGTAAGACATGGTTATGGTTCTCCTACAGAAGTTAAGGATCTTGATCAAAAAACAGGGCTTTATCCTGTTGTTATCGCTAATAAAAAAGATTTAGAAAAAATTGATACTAAAACTCAGGCAGCTTTAATAAGTTCAACTGTTGGTGTGAGAAAGAAATTAGATTTAATCAAATTTGCTGAAGAAAAAAATATTATTATCTTACAAGATATTAAGAAAGTTAAAGCTTCAATAGATAAGATTCTTGATGTTAAAAAGAAAGTTAAAAAGAAACTTATTGAGAGAAAACAAGCTAAAGAGAAAAAGCAAAAGAAAGCTCAACAAGAAAAGAAAGAAAAGGAAGATAAAAAAAACAAAGAGAAAAAAGAAGCTCAAGTAAAAGAACAACAAGCAAGCACTCACGATAATGTTGTAACTAAAAAAGCTGAGGAAGCTGATAAAGCAAATAAAGAAATACTCCAAAAGAGGGTATAATAGGTACTTATAATGAAACTAAAACTTCAAAAAATTATTGCAGCAAAGATATTTAAGGGATCAAAGAAAAGAGTAAGATTTGAACCTGATGTTCTTGGTGAAATAAAAGAAGGTCTAACTCGTGATGATGTTAGAGGAATGATAAAAAGAGGGCTTATTAGTATTATCCAGAAAAAAGGTGTTAGTAGAGCAAGAGCTAAGAAGAGAAACAAACAGAGAGCTAAAGGTTTAAGAAAAGGTCCTGGTAAAAGAAAAGGAACTAAAAATGCAAGAACTCCTAGAAAAGAAGAGTGGATGAAAAAAATAAGGTTACAAAGAGATTTCCTAAAAGAATTATATGCAAAGAATTATTTAACTTCAAAAGTTTATAGAGATTTATACAAGAAAGCAAAAGGTGGCTTTTTTAGAAGTAAAAGACACATAAAAATTTATATTGAAGATAAAGATCTTGTTATAAATAAAAAATAATATTCATAGGTGCTAATAATGAAAAGAAGCGTTCCAACAATACAATATAGAAGAAAGAGAATACAAAAGACTAATTATAGAAAAAGATTAGGTCTTTTGAAATCCGATAAAAATAGATTAGTTATCAGAAAAAGTAACAAATATATTATTATTCAAGTAGTTAGTTATATTCCTAATGGGGATAAAATAATTAAATCATGTAATTCAAAAGAGTTAATTAAACTTGGTTGGAAATTTTCATGTAAAAACATTCCTGCTGCATACTTGACAGGGTTATTAATTGCAAAAGCAATGAAATCAGAAAAAAATAAAGAATGTATTGTTGATTTTGGTTTACAAACTCCTCAAAAAGGTTACAATAAATTATATGCAGTTGTAAAAGGTGCTATTGAAGCTGGATTAGTTATTCCTGCTGATAAAAGCGTATTTCCTACTGATGAAGAAATTTTAGGAAGAACTGAAGTAGTACAAAAAGCTTCTGCTGAAGTAAAGAAAAAAATATTAGGTTAAGGTATTCAAAATGATGAAAAAAGGTCCAATCAAAAAGAAAAAAAGAAAATATCAGCCACGAGATACTAAAGCAATTAATGCTGCAGCAACTAAGGCTAGAATTAAAGCTTGGATGCCTAAAACTGACATTGGAAAGAAAGTTAAATTAAAAGAAATAACTGATATTGATATAGTATTAA
>CAYLIL010000131.1:0-2673 GCA_964384045.1 uncultured Methanosarcinales archaeon | reverse complement strand
AAGATGCATTACTAATTATATGATCTACATTAGGATCATATGTGTGTTCATTAACACCAATAACTAATGTTTTTATTCCTTCTGATTTTGCAGGCGCACTGATTATTACTTTTCTTGCACCAGCATTAATATGTTTTTCAGCAAGTTCTTTTGTCCTAAATTTTCCACTTGATTCAATAACAACATCTACTTGTAAATGTTTCCATGGAAGAACTTCAGGATCTCTTTCTTTTAATATATGAATTTTCTGTTCATCAACAATTAAAAAATGTTTATCAAATTTAACTTCTGCTTCAAACTTTCCGTGAACAGAATCATATTTTAATAAGTGAGCAAGAATTTTTGTGTCTGTTAAATCATTTATTGCAACAATCTGGATTTCCTCTCCAAATCTACGATATATAGTTTTGAAGACTTCTCTACCTATTCTACCAAAACCATTAATTGCAACATTAATCATACAAACACCTCTTTAACTAAAGAATATGATAAATATCATTTAAAAAGCTTTTTAAAACATATAACTAATATAATGGAGATGAACAAGCTTACAAAACATATAAAAGATGTTGGCAGATTTAATAAAATCTTAAGTGTTTTCTTTGAAGAAGGTTTTGATGTTTTTATTAGTAAAATAAATCTTCATCACCACATTAAAAAGAACTCTAAAAAAAGAAAAAATCCTCATCCTGCAAGATTAAGAAAAGCCTTTGAAAGACTTGGTCCTGCATTCATCAAGCTTGGCCAAATATTGAGTGTTAGACCAGATATGATTCCTGAAGAATATTGCCAAGAACTAAGAAAGTTACAAGAACACACTCAACCAGTTCAATATATAAAAATAAAAAATATCATGGAGTTAGAAACAGGGAAAAAGATTAATAAATTATTTTCAAGTTTTAATAAAACCCCACTTGCAACTGCTTCACTTGCTCAAGTGCACAAAGCTAAATTAAAAACAGGAGAAGATGTTGTTGTTAAAGTACAAAAACCAAACACAAAAGATATTATTCTTAGAGATTTAGATATTTTATTTTTTCTTGCACATTTATTAGATAAAAATTTTCCAAAATTAAGAAATTATAATCTTGTTGAAATAATTAAAGAATATGCGAGCTGGACACTTAATGAACTTGATTTTAAAAAAGAAGCAGAGAACATAAAAACTATTCATGAAAATCTTAAAGATCAAAAAGTTGTTATTCCTAAAGTTTATGATAAATATACAACAGACAAAGTTTTAATTTTAGAGTTTGAAAAAGGAGAAAATATTTACAAACATAATTTCAAAACTGAAAACAAAAGAAAAGAGTTCTGTCAAAGACTTATTAATTCATTTTCACAAATGGTTTTTGTTGATGGATTTTTCCACGCTGATCCACACCCTGGAAACATATTTGTCATAAATAATAATATACCATTACTTCTTGATTTTGGTATGGTTGGAACATTAAGTAAAGACATAAAAAAGAAAATCACCAAAGTTTTTATTACTATGATCAACAAAGACATACATAAATGTGTTGATGGTTTAATAGACTTATCTGAAGAAACATGTAATGCAGATCTTAAATATTTTAAAAAAGAAACAGAACAAATAATAAGATACTGGTATGGACGATCAATTAATGAATGCAGTTTTATTAAAACAATCTATAAAGTGATAAATTTAGGAATAACACAAGGATTAGTATTCCCTCCAAGCATTGTCTTACTTGCAAAATCAATTGTAGATTTAGAAGGTATTGGATTAGAAATTTATCCTAAGGCAAACATTGAAGAAATGATGCGACCAAACATTGAAAAAATGGTTATGGAGGAATATAATCCGATAAATATTGCAGAAAGAACATTTAAGACAATGATTGACAATAAAGATTTATACACCGAGCTTCCCGAACATTTACTTAATCTTCTCAAGAAAATTGAAACAGGAAAATTAGATTTTCATATAGACGACAATGAAATAAAAGATATTGAAAAGCACATGGATTCTTCAAGTAGTAAAAAATCTCTTGCTTACATTATTTCTGCGCTCTTCCTCGCTACACCAATATTCTTTTATGTTAGCGAAGTAGTCTTTTTAGGAATTAATTTAGGCTATGTAACATTCATACTTGCATTTATCTTATTGATGAAGTTGTTAATAATGATTGGTGCTTGAGTGCTTACAAATTAAATTTAAACTTAAAACCAATTTGTCGATGTTTGTTTCCAAATTATTTTTCAAAGTAATTTTTGAAGTTGCCTCAATAGTTTCGGCTTTGTGTTCAACCGAAATTGAATGATTTAATGTACTGGGTAAATTTTCGCCAACGTATTTGTTATTTAATTCTACTACTTCAGTTCTAAATTTTTCAGTTTTCTTGAAATTATTAATGTGGTCGTAAGCCAAATAACCTCCTCCGGCAAAAAACGCAACACCAAAAATGAGTGAAAAAATAGTCATTGTATCGGATTGTGGAAGTCTTTTCAATAAGAATATCGTAAAAAAGATAAAACTCAGTCCAAGCGACAAATAGATTCCGCGATGAGCCAGGATAATATCCATATTTCCAAAGCCAACAATGTCGGAACTTAACATGGGGATGTTAAAAGCCATGTAATCGAAAATGAAATAATACTTAGCCTGTAAAAGGAATAAAGTGATTCCGATGTAACCCAGAATTATTA
>CAYLIL010000130.1:0-2684 GCA_964384045.1 uncultured Methanosarcinales archaeon | reverse complement strand
TGAACTAGAATCAATTAATCATTATCTTGACACAGGAATAAGAATTGTATTCATATTTATTTTAGGCTATGTTCTTTCAAGCATAGGATTTATTGGCTTTTTAATTTTAATGATTTTTATTTTATATTCATTAAGTAATTATTTTTGGAAATTTGAACCAATTAACATGTTTGTGTTTGCAATATTAATTGTCTTAACACCAAACACATTTATTTTAGTATTAATATTTATATATTTTTTAATTTCAACAACTCTTTCATATAATAAAGTTCACAAAGATAAAACAATAAAGTTTTCAATGTATCCAATACATGCTATTCATTTTATGAAAAAATATTGGATTTATTACATGTTCATTCTAGTTACATTAATAATTGTATTATTTCTCTTTGCAATGTGGTAAATGTTTATTATTTTACTACATAAAATAATCTATAATTTGGAGAAAGTTTATAAGAGAAAAAGCATTTCATTGCATTATGATTGATAATTATAACTTAGAAAAACGCATTAATAAAGATGAAGAGGTTATTTCTACTTGCAAACCTGAACCAATAGAATATGGTTATAAAATGAAACATGGTGGAAGATACACTGCAACTAAAAAAATGATTCTATTAAAATAAAACTTTCTTAAGAAACAATTCTTCTTTCTTAATATCAGGATTAAATTTATATTTTTTAATTGCAAAATCTAAAGCACCAAGATACTCACTAAGAATAATTCCTTCAATTATTAGTTTTTCATTCAAACCTTCATTACTTAAAACTTCTTTAATCTTTATTATCTCATATAATGAATAATTATATAAGGGCTTCCCTGCATAATTATAAATATTCTTTTGTATAACCATGTTTCTTCCTTCAGGCTTTAATAAAGAAAAATCAAAATTGTTTAATTTAGAAATAAATAACTCTTTATTTTCTAAATTACTATAATTCTGAACAAAAAATAATTCATTATCAACAAAAGGTTTAAATGTAAAAGTTGGATTAACAATTAGATTGCGTTCTGAATTGTATGATTGATGTTCTAAAATTGACATATAAACTGCATTATTTATATAATCTTTATTAGCTAAGAATAAAATATCATAATCATTATTTAATAAGTTTTCAACATACATTCTTGCATTATAAATCAATGTATTGCTAATTACTTCTCTATCCTTAGCAAGTTTAGCCACTAACAAGCCAGCTCTGATCTCTATCATAATAGAAATATAAAAACCAATCTTATTTAAAACAAGTTAACCAAAGAAGTCCTAAAACTATTTCTTTTTACAAACAAAAAAGCAGTGATCTTTTTCATAAGGATCAAGTTCTTTATAATCCACAATCATTAGATGTTCTTCAAGTTCAGCTCTTGCTATTTTAAAAACATCTTTTGGGTTTTTTGTTACATCAACACTTCTTGCTTTCAAAGCTAGTAAACCAAACCCTCCTTCTTTTAAGAATTTAATATTTTTTAGAAATATTCCTACTTGATCTCTTTGCGCAATATCCATGAATATTACATCAACTTCAGGAATTAATTTTTCATAAGTTTCAGGTGCATTTGCATCAGCAATTATTGGTGCCATATTATTTCTTTTTTGACATAATAAATATAAATCTCTAACAACTCTTGGTGCAAAATCTAAGCAAAACACAAATCCATCAGGACCAACCATATCTGAAACAAACGAAGGAGTAAACCCATGGCTTGCGCCTAAGTATAAAACTTTTGCTCCTTCTTTTAATCCTAGTTGAGAAACTTTTAATACAATTGCAGAACCAAGTTTTGATCTTTTATATTCCCAATTTCGTAATTCAACATTTTCACCATTAACATTCTTATGAAAAGTTCTTTCACCAAAAAAGGATATGCCAGGAGTTAAGTTTTTTGTAAATAAATCAACACCACGTCTTTTTATATCAAGATAAGTATTTGAAAATTTAATAGGAGTAAATTGCTCTTTTAAATTTGGATCAAACCTAGGTTTATCTCTTGAAAATTTTCTATCTGAGAATCTTCCCCTAGATGAACCACTAGAATTCCCACCAAAACTTCTACCAGAACCACTTCTAGAATTTCTATTAGAATCTCTATTAAACCCTCTGCTAGAGCTACCTCTAGAACTACCACCAGATTTCCTAAATGGTTTCTGTCTGCCTTTTGATTTTTCTCTTTCCGCTTGATATTCTTTAAAACTCATTTTAGCTTTTTCTCTAATTGTTCAAGTAATTTATCTGCAACAAACTCGCCTTTAAAATAATCAACTTTAGTTAAGATACTAACTTTAGTTGCAAGCATTCTCGCTGCCTTCCCTCTAGTTTTTTGTTTTGAATTTGCAACAAGAGGATGCATGAATAAAAATCCATATTTAGGACATCTAGCCCCTGTTTTTAAATGTCTAAAAAGAGCAGTTTCTGCACCAAGCATTTGTATTGTAGATGCAGGAAATAATGATAAATGTCTAAGAGAACCGGCAATCAACATTAGCTTTGCAGTTATTGTTGTTCCAAGCATATGATGAACATTAGGCATATATTTTTCTAATATTAATTCAAGATATTTTTCTGTTTTATCTCTTAATTCAAATAAAGCAATTATTTGTTTTGCAAGATTAACTATTGGAACAAGATCTTCATCTTCAAATTCAGCACCAATTGTTTTAGTTATTTTTATATCTTCCATTAAT
>CAYLIL010000129.1:0-2733 GCA_964384045.1 uncultured Methanosarcinales archaeon | reverse complement strand
ACCTGGAAGTTCATTCTCAGTTGGAGTTATATTAAAGAATTTAGGAGAACAAGGAATATTCTATGAAGAAGAGGAAGGAAATGACCTTGACTTTAAAGATTTTGGAAGACTAACTCTTAAAGGTATAAACCCAGTATACTTTGATATAGAATCAGATGATACAATAATGGATTTTGAAACAGAAGAAGTATCTTTGAGAGCTAATAAAATCTACTTAGCAGATGGAACATCTGGACAAGGTGGAATGATTAACATGCAATTTCCTGCAATGAGTTATCAATATACCTCTGAAGGATTTACTGATTTAAGTTTAACTGTTGATTTATGTTATAACTATAAAACAAGATCAACAACAAACATATGTATTGTTACAGATTACATGAATAGAAAAATCTGCAATCCTGCTGAAGTTAAAATGCCAAGCAATAGTGGTGCACCAGTTCAATTAAAAAGTATAACCCAACAGCCAGCTGGTAAAGATAAAATCTCTATGATTATTGAATTAGCACAAACTAATCCTAATGGAATGGTATTTGCTCCAATAGAACCACCTGTAGCAAATGATGAACTTGTATGTGATGAAACAGAAACAAATCCAGACAAAGATAAAGTTTATGTTAAGGTTTCATTGCCAGAAGGAAATGAAGATATAAGTTGCACTGATTTTAAAGGAGAAAGTGAAGGAACAATTCAACTAAACCGAGGAGCAGAAACAATAATCTTTTGTGATATTAATACAGAAGGAATTGCACAAGACTATGAAACTCAGTTAAGTGTTGATTTGTATTATTCATATGGACAATACATTGACAAAACAATAACTCTTGCAAGTCGATAGAGTTTTTTATTCCGTTTTCCGGTGCCAATAAATATTATTATTTATTGAGCATTTATTTTTTTATTTCTTATATTAATAACATAATTTAAAAAATGAAACAAGTAATCACAATTTTTTTACAAAAAGATAAGAATATAGAACTTATTAGAAAAAAATATATTCCTAATTATAAGAAAATTGAACCACACATTACTTTAGTTTATCCTTTTGAAGTTAAAAATCAAGCTAAACTTAAAGAGCACATTCTTAATTCAATAAACAAAGTTAAACCTTTTGAGATTAGTTTAAAAGGACTTAAAAAATCTGCAAAGGAATACTACCTTTATTTATTAGTTAATGAAGGGAAAGAAAACATCCTAAATTTATATAATAAATTAAATAGTGGAGTATTAAAGAATTTTAAGAATGTAGATATGCCAGTATATATAGCTCACCTCTCTCTTGGTGTTTTTGGATCAGAAAAGAGAATAGAAGAAGCAATTAAAGATATTTCTAAAATGAATATTTCATTTAAAACAAAAGTAAAATCGATTCAACTTTTAACAATAAATGAAGACGAATCTTTAAAATCTAAAGAAGACTTTAGCTTAGAAAAAGAATAATAAAAAAAGAAAAAAACAGAACTATAACTTATACTTATAGGTGTTTCTTACACCAGTATTCTTGAATTTGATTATGTTAGCTTTTCTTAATTTCTTAAGACTCATAGTTACACTACCAATAGAAATGTTTAGTGCTTCAGCAATATCTCTACTTGTGAACCACTTACCCTTATTTTTTTGTAAAAAAGCATAAACCTCTTGTTGACCCATTCTTTATTCCCCCATGATTACCAAATTATTATTGAAACTATAACAAGCAAAACACCTAATATAATTGCAAACCAAGAATATTCTTGAAATGCAGTAAGGTTTGAAAAATAAGTTTTCAAAGTTGTTAGTATTTTATCAAAGTCAATTTCAACTGACTTGCTTGAAAAAGCCATATTCTACCTAGTTATACTTGAAACTATATAAAGATTTATAGCCATTACTCAGTAGTATAGTATATAAAGAACTAGAACTGATGCAGGTAACTCACCGCTTTACAGAGCTTACAAGGCTTTAAGCTGTCTTTTTGAGCATCATGAGCAGAATAATAATACTTTAATCTTTTTTTATGTTTATTTTCAACCATTTTGCAATCTAAAGAATGAAATTTACTTCCACCTTTAATTGCAACAATTTTATATTCTATTTTAGTCTTTTTTCTCAAAAGGCTATGCTTAACTTTTACTTTTACTTCTGATTTCTTTTTAGTAACCTTTTTATGACGCTTAGGAATACTAATTTTTGAGTTTTTAACAGCCTCAATAAGAGGTATTGAATGAATAAAATTCAACAGAATAGCAACTAAGTTTGCTATAATAATTGCAACACCAACTACAATAAGTGCACCTGAACGAAAAGCAGCATAAGCAGGGATAAAAAAGATAGTTAAAACAATTATAACAAAATTATAAGTGCTTAACCTTGTCCAAGGATAACTTGAAATAAGAGTATTAGAATGCATCAATAAGATTATTCCTAACAAAGACATCACAATAGAGTTTATAATTATTGAATCTTTAGACAATAAACATAGGATTAATACAAAGATTATTTGTAATATTAAATAAATAATAGATTTAAAGTTAAATTTTGTATCGACCATACTATATAGCTTGAACTAACTAGTATTTAAACTTTGCTATGTTTTCCTATTTCAGAGTGGAGAAAAAAGAAAGAAGAAAGTTGATATTAGCTATGAACTGTACTTTCTTGATTTAAGCTCTTTTATTTTTACATACTGTTATCTTTTAAACTAAATACAATCATGCATTTTACTTTTTAGTATTTTTCTGTGTAAGTCTTTTT
>CAYLIL010000128.1:0-2738 GCA_964384045.1 uncultured Methanosarcinales archaeon | reverse complement strand
TTGAAGGAAAATATTGTAAGTTAGTTCCAAAAGTATTATAATCTTCTAGATGTGCAAAAGTCCATTGGCATTCTTTCTCATCAGGGTCATAAACATCATAACCCATTTTTTTTCTAACATAATCAGCAATTAAAACAGAAACAGCACCCATTGTTCCACCTGCACTCCGAATTGGTCCTGCATAATTCATTCTAAAAAATTTTCCTCTTTTGTCTCTTCTTTCAATAAATTCTAAAGAAGTAAAACCTTCCAATGGACTAGAAACTCTTCCTTGGGTAATATATGCGAAACCAGTTCTTACTCCAATTTCAATTGCTTCCTTCTCGTCTTTAAATTTACAATATTTTTGAAGTGCAATTTCATGAGCAATAATCATTGCAACTCTCCAATCAGTAATACCATATTTTTTTTCAAGGTCAACAATTCTTTTTGTTATCCCTGTATCTTTAACTTGGGGTGCAATAACACTAATTATTCCTACAACCCTTTCTGCACTATTTTTTGCAAGAGAAACTTCAACAAAATCTTGAGGGTCATAACCTTTTTTTCTTGCTTCTTGCGCAACTTTCATTGCTTTATTAGTATTATTAACTAGTTCATCAAAATATTTCTGCATTTGTTTCGAACACTTCATTGACATTTTTATCGACCCATAATAACTCCCTCATGTTCTTTCTTAAGGAAGTTAATTAATTTTATTTCTCTAGTTCTAAGATTTATAACAGGAAGCTTAGCCATCTGCGGCTCAAGACCTCTTTTTTCCATATTTTCAGTTTTTCCTGTCCAACAAGAACCACTAACCATTGTAACATTTCTATAAGAATCAATATTTGCTCTATGAATATGTCCTGTTACAAAAAAATCGGGAATAGTATCTATAAAAAGAAAATCTTTTTCAGGATCAGGAATATATAAATTAGACTTATGTGTTGGTGCAAGATGTCTTCTTTGCAATAAATATTTCATAGTTAAGTTAACTGCTTTTTGTCCACCGGCTTGCCTTATTGAAGGAACATTTTCACAATAGTAAATTAAAGAACCACCATGATACATTAATAAATTAAAACCAGGGAAATCTTCTGTTTTGGCAAAATTAATGAATGCAGGATTAGAAACTTGAATAACATTTTTTATTTTATCTATTGATGAAGAATAATCACTTGTTAGAGGAAGTTGAGGTTCTGCAAGTCTGCCATAATCATGATTACCTGGACACATAATTATTACTTTATCATCTGGAATTTTTTTAAGCATCTCAGCGACTAAATCATATTGAACTTTAATATCATGAAATTTAGAATCCATATGTTCTTCTTGACCAGGATAAATACCAAGCCCTTCGATTAAATCACCAATCATAAAAATGTATTTTATTTTTTTAGCAATTGCTTTTTGTTCATCAGAACCAACATCCCCTTTTAGCCAAGAAATCAGCTTATCAAACTCTTCTTGTAAAAAAACACTTGAACCAAAATGCATATCTCCAAGAACAGCTGCATAAATCTCATCTGGATGTTTTTTTAATTCATGAGTTAAAGGAATATCTGGGTGAACTATTTTATTTGAAAATATAATATTATTACCTAAAGTTCCATTAATACCTATAATTTCATCTAAAGAAATGTCTTCTGCAGTAGTAGCTTTACCATTTTCATTCTTTTTTAATAAAACACTTATTTCTCCTGTTGGATCTTCTACAATTAACCTAATATTTCCTTTTTTAGTTTCAAATTTATCTTTAACCATTGCAATAATAGAAACATTTTCTTTTTCAGATCTATTTTGTAATCTAGATATAGAAGTTAAACTTTTCAATTCTGTTCTAGTTTTAAGTAAATTTTCTATATTTTTATATCTTATTAAAAAATGTGTAAAGAAATCATGATAACTTCTTTTTTTAAATATATCTTCATATCTTTTTAAAAATTCAATATTATATTTTTTATATCTACTTTCTTCTTTAGATCCTTCAATATTTTCATTAGTTGTTTTTCTAGAATTAACCTTAGTTTCATTATTCTCTTTAGAATTTTCTCTAGAACCACCCTTAGCTTCAATTTTTTCTCCACTAATAGTTTTAACTTCTTCAACCTTAGGACTAAGTAATATTCCTTTTTCTAAAGCTTCAATTATTTCTTTTTCAGTAGGCATTTTAATAAAGTTATGAACAAATTAGTTTGGCATGCTAAAAATTTTAGATTTTTATTAAATATTTAATTCATCAATAAGCATTTCAATTATTTTTGGTTTAACCATTTTAGGTATAGTTAATGTTATTTCTCTTGTTCTACCATATCTTCCTTTGCTTATTACTTTTGCATTTACTATTCCAAGCATATCTAGTTCTGCAATCACATCACTAACTCTTCTTTGAGTAAGGGGCCTTAAATTAATTTTTGAACATAAATCTTTATAATATTCATATATTTCTCCTGTAAAAACAGATTTATTTTCTTTTTCTCTAATTGCAAATATACAATATATAACCGCTTGAAATTGTTTAGGTTGAGTTTTAATAATATCAAACACTCTATCTTTTTCTATTTTTTCTTCAGCTAAGTCAAGACAATCAAGATTAATTATTTCAAGATCTTTTCTTTCTGCAATCTCTCCTGCAACCCTTAATAATTCTAAAGCTCTTCTTGCATCACCATGTTCTCTAGCAGCATAGGCTGAACATTTTTCTATAACTCCTGGCTCAATTATATTTTCTTTGAAAGCTTTTTCAGATCTTTTTC
>CAYLIL010000127.1:0-2780 GCA_964384045.1 uncultured Methanosarcinales archaeon | reverse complement strand
TAATTCAATTTCTCTATAAGGATACTTTCCATCTACTATATTTAATAGTTTTTTACTTAGTTCTTCACTTGTTATTGCCATTTTCTAATTTTTTGTAAATTTAAAATAATATATAAATCTATCTTTTAACTGGCTTTTTATCTAAACCTTTAAAAATAAAACCTTCTTCTACATACTTGATGCTAGACTGGGTGGTTCTCCCTCACCTGTTACTGCAAACGGGAGTTGGTAGAGTCGAAGCCTGAGAGGCGGTATTTTAGTGTTTTAAGAGTCTTTTTGTGGACTGCGAAACCTTGTCTTTCCATATCGAGGGTCTGCTGAATTAGGTCAGATCTTGATCGAAGCAGCCTTAAGGTATCTCCTTGATGCTGGGAAGGTTGCAGGGTGGAGAAAGCAGAAGGGTAGCTCTTTTTTCATTAAGGTATCCACTCTCAGGTGTGCATCACTTTTTCATAAATTTTATAAAGGATTTCTAAAATAATTGATTCAAGGGGTTATAAAAGAAAATGATGTTTTGTCCTAAATGCGGATCTTTATTAAAAACTAAGCTAGAGCGAGGTAAAACTATAATGCACTGCTCTTGTGGTTATTCTTCTAAAAATTTAGATAATACAGAAATAAAAGAAAAAGTTAGTGTTCCTAAGTCTAAAATAGAGATTGTAGAAGAAGATGTTGAAGCATACCCTATAACAGATGAGGTTACTTGTGATAAGTGTGGTAATCAAGAAGCTTATTATTGGCTTGTGCAAATGAGAGCAAGTGATGAAGGAGAATCTAAATTCTATAAGTGTGCTAAATGTAAACATATTTGGAGAGAAAAAGAATAATTTCTTCATAGTTTTAATGTTTATTTATAAAAAGCTTTATATATTAGAGTGCAGAATATAGCTTATAGAGGTGAGCTAATGGATGAGGAGTATGAAATTCTACCAAAAGATGAACTTGATTATTTACGTAAAGAAGTTGAAAAATTAAAGAAAAACCCTTTGGGTGATTCAAAAAAATCAAGAACATTATATGAAGCGGTTGAAGATCTTAATAAGACTATTAAAAAACTTCTAACTCTATTTGAAAGCACACAGCAAGAGCTAATAAAGGAATATACTAAAGCTAGGCCTAATGAAATTCTAAATGATGTTCTTGATCAGAATGAGAAAATAGCTAAAGGGACATTAGCAGTTGCAGATATGATAAAACAGCAACAAGAAGATATAACTACAATTAAGAAATCATTAACTAATCCTAAAACTGAGGAGAAAGATTTAAGCGAACCGGTTTATGATAATAAAATCCCAGATATGAACTCACCTTTCTCCACATCTGAAAAGAAACCAGAGATGCCTACACCTCCGCTCCCTAATAAAGATTAATAAAAATGATAAATTTTAGAAAAGATCTTTTTGTTAAATTGTGCAAAAATACAGTTATTGTTCCTAAAGCTAAAAAGGTTGCAAAATTTGATATGAAAAAGCTAAGAGACCTTTACATGAATATTCTAGAAGCAGAAAGCAATTATTCTTATATTAAAGCAACTGATGGTTTAAGTGAAGAACGCTTAGGCAGGATTAATAATAAAATAAAATCTCTAAAGAAAACTATAATAACTCTCGAAAGAGAAACAAATTAAAAATAAAAAATTCTCATATATAGAAAAACTAAATATAAATATTTAGCTATAATCAAATATCACTAGGATTTTTGATCGCCTAAAGCTCTTAATAAAAACATTATAGATCTTTAGCCATTACAGTCTTTCTATTATTATCTTCAGCTCTTTTAACAGCTTTTTTAATTAAAACTTTAACTTCCGCATCAAGTGCTTGCACAAAATCGCTAGCAACATTTGCATCACCAACTTGTTCTTTAATCTTAGCTTTAACAATTACTAAATCTGACATTTTTAATGCCACCCCCTAATTCTTTAATATACTTACATTTGAGACTATTTTTTATAAATGTTTTGCCTAGAATACCCTAAAACCTACGTTTGTAGGGGTTTTAAAGGGATTAACCTTTTTAAAGCAAAACCTTAATAAATCATAGTTATTAGAATAAGATTATGAATATCTTTGATGCAATTGAAACAAGAAGGACTGTAAAGAGCTTTAATAAGGCTCCTGTGGAGTTTGACAAAATAAGTTTGATAATTGAAGCTGCAACTCATGCACCGAGTCCAGGTAATTTACAAAACTGGAAATTCATTGTGGTTACAGATAAAGATAAAATAAAATCTATGCCTGAACACTGTTATGAACAAGAATGGGTTGCTGAAGCACCTGTAATGATAATTGTTTGTGGTAATTTATATACAGCAATAGAATATTACGGTGAAGAAAAAGGAAAAGCTTACACAATGCAAGCAATGAGTGCGGCTATACAAAATATTATTTTATCTGCTACTGCCTTAGAATTAGGTTCTGCTTGGATTGGTGCTTTTGATAAAGAAAAAATTAAAACTACATTTTCTATTCCTGCAAATACTGAACCTTATGCTGTTATTGCTTTAGGTTATAGTAATTATGAGCCACCTGAAAAAATAATGCAATTAATTGAGAACCAAGTTTTCTTTAATAAATACGGAAGAACAATTGACAATGTAAATAAAGTTCTAAAAGATTACAGTGTTGAACTTAAAAAGATTGGAGATAGAACAATAGAGGAAATAAGTCCTGCTGCAAAATATTTAAGAGAAAAATTTAAAGAACTCAAAAAAAATATTAAAACAATACTAACTCTAGAATGAATATCCCACAAAAAGTTTACTTTAATATGCTACATGC
>CAYLIL010000126.1:0-2793 GCA_964384045.1 uncultured Methanosarcinales archaeon | reverse complement strand
TAAAGAGATTCCTAAAAAAATTGTAGAAGTTGAAGACAGAGCTAATAAACTTAAACAAAAAATTAATTCTAAATTATCAAAATTACCAAACATAATGCATCCAGATGTTCCAATTGGAAAAGATGATTCTGAAAACCCAGAAATAAGAAAATGGGGAGAAATAAAAGAAAAAGATTTTGAAATATTAAATCATGTTGAATTATGTGAAAAAAATAATTGGGCTAACTTCGAAGCTTCAGCAGAAACTTCTGGTAATGGATTTTATTATTTAATGGGAGATTTAGCATTACTAAATCAAGCACTTATAAGATTTGCAATTGAATTTATGCAAGAAAGAAGCTACACTTATGTTGAAGGCCCTTTAATGTTAAGAAAGAAAGTTCTTGCAGCGGCAATGGATGTTGAAGAATTCAAAGATAGCATTTACAAAATTGATGGAGAAGACTTAAATCTTATTGGAACAAGTGAACACTCTATACTTGGTTATTTAACTAACGCAGTTATAAAAGAAGAAGATCTTCCTCTTAAATTATTTTCTTATAGTGCCTGTTTTAGAAAAGAAATTGGTAGTCATGGCATTAATGAGAAAGGCTTATGGAGAACTCACCAATTTAATAAAGTAGAACAATTTATTTTTACAAGCCCAGAAAAAACATGGGAAGCTTATGATGAACTAATGACTAATACAGAAAAAATACTTCAAGAATTAGTTATCCCTCATAGAGTTATAGAAATGTGCACTGCTGACTTAGCATTATGGAAATCTCGATCACATGATGTTGAAGTTTATAGACCTACAACAAAAGAGTATGGAGAAACAATGTCTTTAAGTAATTGCACAGATTTTCAAGCAAGAGATTTAAATATAAAACTATTAAAAAAGAGTGGCGAAAGAGAAATTCTTCACACATTAAATAATACTGCATTAGCAACATCAAGAATAATGGTTGCTATTCTAGAAAATTATCAAAATAAAGATGGAACAGTAACAATTCCTAAAGCATTAAGAAAATATATGTTTAATAAAGAGTTAATGAAAGCTAATAAAAAACTATTTTAGTTTTTATAATTTATTTTAGAGGTGAATTTTTTGGCTAAAGATACAATACCTAAGTGGTTCTGGTTGGTTGCAGGAGTAGCAATGGCTATTTATGCACAAATAATTCTAGCTAAAACACCAACAATGGTTGCAATGAAAATCTTCTTTTATGTTGGACTACTATTTATTGCAATAGGAATTTTCCAGATAATAATTAAAGCTGTATTTAGCAAACCTTCTAAGAGAATAGAAAGAGAAATAGAATCTGAAATAAAAAAGCCAAGATTTATTGTTAATCACTGTCCTAAATGTGGTGCTAAAAATTACAACACTTTTAATTATTGTCAGAATTGCGGTTGTAAACTTAACTAGGCATACAAACACAAAGCCTTGCAGAATTAGGATCTGACAATACACAATTAACATTATTATCCCCAGAATAACAAATTATTTCTTCACCGAAAACCTCATATCTAGGGTTTAATGCAGCTGAAACATCACTGCAATCAGAACATTGAATACCAAAATAATTCTCTATTAAATCACAATCAATATCTGACCAATCGCCATTTTCACATTTGTATCCTTCAACAGTATCACACACATCATTACAATTTTGATTTAAAACTGAACCCAAAACCCAACTATGAGTTCCATTATAATAAGCATTAGGATAAGGACTACGAACATCAACATTAAAACCATAAACAATACTATCTAAAACCTTTCTTTTTGTAATGAAATTATCTCCGATTAATATTGCACTGCCCCAATTAAAGTTCTTGTTTAAGAGATACACATATTCTTTTGATCTAAAATTTATAACAAGCTCCGCTCCCTCATTGATTTCAAGAGTATAATTATTTCCATCAATAAATCTTGGAAGATAAAAATTCTTAGTGTAGTTATAAGGCATTGATTCTGCAATAGTTATTTCATTAAAAACAATATCTTTTAGTTGTTCTGCATAATTCATGTTCTCTATATCTTGAGCTTCAGAAGTTCTTGATTGTATAACAATAGTTATTGTTACAAAAACCATTAACATAAAAGTTACAAGAATAACAAACTCAACACTAGACTGAGCTTTAGATTGCTTCTTCAAGGAAAACTCCTCCGTCAACATTTGTTATTTTAATTCTCATTTTTCCAGTGTGAAAATCTTCAGGGTTGAGAAAGAGCGTAGTTTTATCAAAATTAGTTAAGTCTTGATAAAAACCCCTTATTTGTATTGGAACAAAAAAGACAGATTCAGTAACTCCCCTGTTTAAACCATAAACAATAACTATTTCTGATTCCTCAGAAGAATTAACAAAATATATTTGTTTTATATTTTCAGGAAGATTAAATTCTGTAATAACAGATGAGCCTTTTCCAGTACTGTAATAAAGTGTTTGTGAATCCCCACTAATGACTGAACCCATCTCCTCAACTCTAGAAATAATGAAAGAATCACTAGAATTTAAAGAATAACTATAAAATAAATAAATTGCTAAAACAAGTATAAGCATTCCAAAAGTAACTATAGCTACATATTCAAATGAGATTTGACCTCTTTTTTGTCTCATAATCTAATCCTTAGCTTGATAATTTATAAAATTAATCAATATAACCAACAACTTATTTAAATAAACAAACTATTCTTATGATTATGGTAAAGGATTTCACAGATTTAAACAAACACATTGATTTTAATAGAGAAGGTAAAAAATCAAGCGCTCGTAAAAGATCAACAAAAGTTGTTTGTTGTAAAT
>CAYLIL010000125.1:0-2803 GCA_964384045.1 uncultured Methanosarcinales archaeon | reverse complement strand
TGAAATACTTTGGCCAGTTATTTGGCTACTTTGAACACCAGTTATTATTAACATAACTTTAATTATGCCTTCTAAATCTTCATCAATTTGTGCTCCCCAAATAATTCTTGCATCTTCATCAAGTTCTTCAGCAATTCTTTGCACAACAGATTTAGCTTCAGTAAGAGTCATATCTGGTCCACCAGAAACATTAATTAATGCGCCAGTTGCACCACTGATATCAACATCTAATAAAGGATTATTAACAGCTTTTTCAACAGCTTCATTTGCTTTATCATTAGTATCGGATTCGCCAACACCAATTAAAGCAACTCCTCCATCTCCCATAACAGCTTTGATATCTGCAAAGTCTAAGTTTACAAGGCCTGCTCTTGTTACAAGTTCTGCAATACCTTTAACTGCATTAGTTAAGATTTCATCTGCAACCTTGAAGGCTGTTTTTAATGGTAAGTCTGGAGCTAATTCTAATAATTTATCATTAGGAATAACAATAAGTGTATCAACATGTTTTTCTAGTTTGCTTAAGCCCATAACTGCATTTTCATATCTTCGATGGCTTTCCATTGCAAAAGGCATTGTTACAACTCCTACAACAAGAGCACCAACTTTTTTACCAATTTCAGCAATAACTGGGGCTGAACCTGTTCCAGTTCCTCCACCAAGTCCGCAAGTGATAAATATCATATCTGCGCCTTGAACAGATTGTCTTAAATCATGTTCAGATTCATGAGCTGCTTCTTCACCAATTTTTGGCCTTGAACCTGCACCTAAACCTTTAGTTAGGTCTTTACCGATAAGAATTTTCTTATCTGCACTAGTATAAAGTAGATCTTGAGCATCAGTATTGATTGCAACTGTTTCAGCGCCAACAATACCAACTTCATTTATTCTATTTATTGTATTATTTCCTGCTCCCCCTGCTCCAACAACTTTAATTTTAGCGTTTTGTTGATTAAGTAGTTCTTCTAATTCAGGATCAAGATTGTTGATTCTTCGTTCTTTTGGTGTTTCAGTATTATTCATTGCTGCATTTATGATTGAGTCCAAATAAATCCCCCCTATTATACTATTATGTCATATTTATTATTATACTTGTTTATATAATTTTCTTTTACTTTATTAACTTAAATGATAATCTTAACATCTAGATCTGTTATTTCCTTTAATTTTTCAGCCATAGTAGCCTTAATTTGATCATTAATTGATTCTTTTGGAACATTCGCAGGTAATTTTAAAGTTATATCTGCTTTTTTACCTTCAATCTTAACTTCAGATTCAATACCAAACATAGATTTAACTAATAAGGTTAATTTTTCTTTATTTTCTTCAAAAGTTTTAATAATTTTTACATTATAGCTTAAATCTCTACCGGAAAATGGGTGATTGAAATCAATAACAACTCTTCCACCTGAAACACTTCTTATAATTCCTTGAGAATCATCAATATTAACTTGCATTCCGACCATTGGTCTAATTTTTTCTTTTTTGAATTTAGACATTGAAACTAATTGAATAAGTTTAGGATCTTTCTTACCAAAGCCTTGTTCTGAAGTTATATCTATACTAAAATTATCTCCTGATTTTTTACCAATAAAAGAATTATCTAAACCTTGAATAACTTGGCCTTGTCCAACACAAAGTATTAGTGGTTTAAATTGACCTTTAACTTCTTCAGAATATAAATTATTATCTTTAGCAACTTGTTCTTCTGTAGTATCAAATATTTGATTATCTTCAGCTAATTTAGCAGTATAATTAATTTCAATAACATCATTTTTCTTAATCATAAAAACACCTTTTATTTTTTATTATTATATTAGTTACTCTTAGACTCCTAATTACCCTTTACAAGCCTTTAAAAGAAGTCTATATAATAGAATATCTAAAGTATTTATAAAGGTTTTGAACAATAATAGAAAAGTATATATAACTTTGATTTGTATTACAAATTATAATTTATACTAATAAAATTAACTAAAACTAACTATGGGTGATTATAATGGGTAAAGAGAAAGAAGAAAAATTGAAATACTTAAATCTTGATAAAATAATCGAATCTTTTGATAAACACTCTGATGTTGAAAAAGCAGCTAATGAAATAAAAAAATTCTCAGATAAGTATGATGCTTTAATTTTAGAAGAAGCTAAAGATATTTCACAGAATTTTTATGATTTTATGAAAGCTGGAATAGTTGATAAAGTTGCAGATGGAGATTTAGCAAATATAGATATTACTAAAGTTACTGTTGGGCAACACAAAGATAAAATTGATAAAACTTTAATAGAGCTTGCTGAAAGTGAATTAAAGCATCTTGATAAAAGGCATTATGAAGCAGTCACTAAACATTTATCTGAAGATAAAAGAAATGATTATATCTTAACAAGATATGCTATGAGTTTAGGTCTTAGAAGCTCAGAAGCTTTAACTAACTTAGTTGAAAATTCTTCCTCAAAAACTATACAAGAGTTC
Source organism: uncultured Methanosarcinales archaeon (assembly GCA_964384045.1). Lineage (GTDB taxonomy): Archaea > Nanobdellota > Nanobdellia > Woesearchaeales > CAYZNE01 > CAYZNE01. The sequence continues at coordinate 333 of CAYLIL010000125.1, read as the reverse complement.
TTAAATGAATTAACTGAATTTAGATCTCATTTTCAGAAAGGTGCTGCAGAATATAGGTTAAGTCATGCAAGATCTTCTTTGGGCCATAACCTTAAGCAGGAAGATGTGCTGGAATATGTTCATACTAAGGTTCCTAAGAAAGGATTTAATGTTGATATGGATATATTGCATAAGCATGATCATTTATCTATTGTTGAAGGAATTGTTCAGGATTATATGAATAATAAATTAGATGAAAAGAAACATAGGAAGTTTGGTATTACTGGTAACTATAAAGCTAAAAAATAATTCTTTTTTATTTTTATTATTCTTTTAAGATAAATATTTAAATAA
>CAYLIL010000124.1:0-2808 GCA_964384045.1 uncultured Methanosarcinales archaeon | reverse complement strand
GATTATAAGAATAAATATTGATTTTCTCATTAAACACCCTTAATATAATAACTTAGTTATTTGTTTATAAATATTGCTAAATTTTCACAATCATAAAATCTTTTGAAGTTATGGTTTATAGAACCTATTTTTATGTTTTTCTTTTTTGTAATGTTTTACTAATAAATAGATTATTGTTAGAATTATGATTATTATAATGTACAAAAAGTAATTTGGTTTTTTTATTTCTTCTTTTGGTTTTTTTATTTCTTTTGTTGTTTTTTTGGTTATTTTTTGTGTTTCATTTATTGTTTCTTCTTTTAGTTCAATCGTTTCTTGTTTATTTTTTTGTGTTTTTATTTCTTCTGTTGTTATTGCGAAATAGCTGAATCCTGGTGTTGTTGCGATGTAATAGTTGTAGTTTTTATCGCTATTTACATGTTTAGTTTCTAAGTTTTTCCATGTGTTATTGTTGTATCTTGAGAGTATTATTTTTTTGTTTGTTGTATTTGTTTTGTTAATTTTGAAACTTATGTTTGCTTGTTTTATTTTTAAGTTTTTATTAGTTATGTTTATGTATTGATATGTATTTTCTAATTTCTTTGTTTCTTTTGGTTTTTTGTCTAGTAATTGAATGTTTATTTTTGCGTTTGATGATCTTTGTTCTGCTGTGAATATTAGTTCATTTATTATTCGAAAATCATCAAATAACCATTTGTATGTTTGATCTTTATTAACTTTTTTCCATACTTTTTCTTTTTCTATGTTTGTATTCCTATTTAATCTTGTTGTCCATGAATTTGAAGTGCTAGGTGGGTTTTCTGTTGGTTGAGGGTATATGTATAAAATATGTTCTGAACCTAACGTTAAACTAAATGTTAGTTCTCCATTATTTTGTGTAAAATTACAATTACTTTGATTACACTCTGTTCCATCATATTTTGCATAATAATTTAATGATGAGGTTGGCATTCTTAAAATTAAATTAGCATTTCCAGTTCCGTTTAAAATAAGAGAAATATTATTATTATCTGGAGATAAATAAGTAGAATTAATTACTTCTACAAAAGAAGGGTAATAATGTGTGGTTTTAGAGGAATAATCTCCCTTTAAAGAAATAATTTGTGGTAAAGAAGTATTATAAGTTGTTCCGTTAGTAATTTCTATTGTTATTGTTTCCCCTGCTTCTATTTTTGGTAAAAAAACCTTGCTTCCTTTTATATATGAGAGATAATTAGAACCTATCTTAGCTTGAGAAATATTTTCTCCAAGATCTAGAAAAATTCTTCTCATTTCTTCATCGTAATTATTAGAAACATTACAAAGAGTTATTCTTTCTGATGTTTCACAAGAAGTTTCAATATATTTATGATTTGTTAATCCATCAGGAGTATAACCTGTACGATTTGTATTATGTCCTAAAGTTGTCCAATTTCCTCCTCCTTCTCCTAAATTAAAAGAATAAACATTGGTGTCATCTGTATTAACAAATAAATTTCCATTTGCGATAATAGGATATCCATAAACAGTTGATCCTGCTTGAAAATTCCAAAGAAGTTCTCCATTAGATTTGTTTAAAGAGTAAATCATATTACTTTGTACAGCTGTAAAAAAAAGAGATTCTAAGGCAATAGAAATTTGAGAATAAATGTCTTCTGTTCCAGAATAAATTTCATTAGAATAATTCCAAATAAGAGTTCCATTAGAAGCAAAAAAAGCAGAAACAAAAGTTTTAATAGAAGAAGTTTTTTTAAGGCCAATATAAACAACTTCATCAAAAATAGAAGGAGTGCTAGTTGTTCCAGAAGTTATCGTATTATACCACAATTCTTGTCCATTTGATAAATTTATTGCAGATAATTTACTATTTCCAGCAAGGCCAGCTATATAAATAGTATTATTGTAAAGAATGGGGGATGAATCCCAAAATCCACTACCAGGAGTAGTAAAATTCCAAATTTGATCTCCATTAGTTGAATTATAATTATAAAGATTAGGATCACTTGATAATCCAGAAATTAAAAGATTATCACCATATAACAGAGGTTCACATGCAAGATTACTTAAAGTTGTAATATTTTTCCCCCAAATAAGTTCTCCATTAGATCTGTTTAAAACTATAACAGCAGGATTTGGAAAATCAACAGCCACTACATAATTTTCAGAAACAGCAACATTTTGAGAATAAGTAAAAGACGAATTAGTATAATTCCAGATTTGTTCTCCTGTTGTTGCATTTATTGCCCAAACCTTGTCAAAAGCATCGTAAACAATTCCTTTATAATAAGTAGGGCCTCCAAAACCAGAAATAGTATTGTTTACATCAAATCTCCAGATTTGTTCTCCTGTTGTTGCGTTTACTGCAAAAATATACCCATAAGTTCTGGCATTAACATATAAAATATCATTTATATAAATTGTAGTTGATTGATCATCATAACTTGAAGAAAATTCTTCTTTCCACAAAAGTTCATAACCTAATTTACTTCCATTTTTATTTAAATTTACTAAAACCGTTCCTCTTTGGTTAAATAAAGCCTCTTCATCATCTTCTAAGCTTTTTATTGAATTGTCAGAAAAATAATTATTACTATCAATTCCATTAACATTATAAGTATTACTTAGACCTTCATTATTTGAAAAATTATTATTTATTCCGCCATTAAGAGAGATTGATATTAGATTATAACTAAAAGTATTATTTAAGCAATTATTATTTGAACCCGGATAGATATAAATTCCATAATGATCATTTGTGTTCATTACACTATTTGTTAGTGTGTTGTTTGAGCTTGATTCTAAATAAACCCCATCTTCTTCATTGGAGTT
>CAYLIL010000123.1:0-2844 GCA_964384045.1 uncultured Methanosarcinales archaeon | reverse complement strand
CATGTTACTAAATTGATTAAAATGAAAGGAATATTATACCTTGTGAATACAAATGTAGAACTACGCGCTTTAGATGGAGATTTCTTTGCTAATTGTGACAAAACAAAAGAACAATATAACCAGTTTATTAATTCAATAAAAAACAGAATACATGGGAAACAAGGAAGTTTTAGCAATATATATTTAGCTTTATTACCTGACAAAAGAGTACTTATACATCAGAAACTAAATAAAACAATTGGGAGAGGTTTAATAATTGACGAAGAAGGTAATTTGGCAGAAGGAACTAAAAGTAAAAACTTAACTGAAGTAATTGATAAACACTATATTGGTGATGGAGTAATTCAACAGAATCAACAAACACCAATTAACACAATAATTGAATTCTCACCAACAGAATTATATCCTGAAGTAATGAAAAAATTAGAAGAAAAATATGATATCAAAAGGATAAGTTTCAAAATATAATATTAAAAAAGAATATGGAACGAACAATTATTACTAAACTACAAATAAGCATAAATTTAAATAGTTTATATCATTTCTAAATATCATGGGTAAAGCAATACTTGGGCTAAATATCAATGATGTTGTAATGGTAGAATTAAATGGTATAAACTATTACGCTCCTTGGGAAAGTGGGAATAATACACGTGTGATAACAGAGAGTGATACGCTAGCAGAATATTCCTTATTTGGATATGAAGGGATAGAAAAGCAATCGTTACTTGAGAAAAATCACCTTATAAAGATTGAAGAGTTTGCCGGAAGATATATTAGCCAAGATAAAACATCAATTAAAATAGCGCCGCTTTTTGGTATTGAAAATACTGAATCAAAATATTTTATTATTGAAATAGATCAGATTAAAGAAGTATACAAGATAACTCACTTAGAACAAGCAATGCATGATATGGATAAGGTTAACCAAAACAGAAGAATCATGGAAAAAGCAAAAGAAGGTGAAGAAAGCACACAAATGAGTGGTTCCAAAGCTGCAAAACACCTTAAGAAAGTATATTAACAACAATCACTTTCTATAATAATCCTACCTAACAAACTCTACAGGTTCAGAAAAACCCCAAGAACCATCATTGCACCTATTTAAATCAAGCTTTTCTATAAGCAAACTCTCTTTATCAACAAGCTTTAAAATAATTACCAAATCCTCATTAGTATATCTATCTTTCATTTCATAACAGTGGATTGTTCCAGGTTTAACATCTTTAAAATTAGTATTAATCAATCCTTCTCGATAATTAGAATAATATCTTTCAGGCGTAATACCTGGAAGCGAAGTTCCAACAGAGAAAACACCTATTGATTCATTAAAATGATAAGGAACTAAAGCTAAATTAGGATCTTCTGGTGATGTTTTTTTATTTCCTTTAACAAACCATATTCCTTGTGCAGTTCCAGAAATATCTTTACTAAGGTAACCACAAATAGGGTTCATTGAACTTGGAGTAAATTCTTCTCCATCTACAGAACCAATTTTTGATTCTAATTCTAATCTAGCTTCTTCTGTAAAATAATTAAAAGGACAGGAACCATAAACAAAACTATTATATCCTTTCCAATGTTTAGAATTAGCATATTGAACAGGTTCTCTCCTCATATCAATTGCACCAATATCAAAACTAGGCCGATTTCCACCTGAGCTACCTATTAGTTCACCTGCAGAAATTTCAACAAACATTCTTTTTTCACAAGTTGTGCCAGTTATTCCACCATGAGTTTCGGTTCTACAATAACCTTTTACTTTATTATATTCTTCTAATAGTTTATCTGAGATGAATGTTAAATGATAAAAATAAACTTTTACTTCTTCACAAGTTGAAATATAAACTGAAAAATCTGGAATATAATTTTGTTCATAAATTGTTCCCCTTATTTCTGTTATCCAAGCATTACCAGGAGAAACAATATTAGTTTCGATAGGCTCTTCATTAATTAAATTTCTCTTAACAGAAATATACATGTGATCAACAGGATAAACATGAGCTGGAGGACTAACACTTCCCAAAGGAATAATGCCGGTAATTTCAGAATTATTCAATGGATTTACAGAAAAGAATTCCATTTCCTCCCCACAAGAAGGTAAATCATTTTGAAGTGATATTTCTTGAAATACAAGATTAACAATACTTATTTCTTCTTTGCAACCACTAATAAAGAAAACTAATAAAATTATAACAATTAATAATAAAAACCTCTTTTTTGTTAACATAATCATATTATAGTTATAATGTTATTTAAAGGTTATTGAAAATTAACTATCTTCGACCAACAACAAACCTAATTAATTCAGCCATACGATTAGAATAACCTTCTTCATTATCATACCAACCAAAAACTTTAACTAAGTTACTTTTAACATGTGTAAGTTTTGAATCAAAAATACAAGAATAAGTATTACCAATAATATCTGTTGAAACAAGTTCTTCATCAGAATATTCTAAAATTCCTTTAAGATGATGTAAAGAAACATTCTTAAATAAATTATTTATTTTTTCAACAGTTACTTTCTTTTTTACAATACAAGTAAAATCAACAATAGAACCATCTGGAGTTGGAACTCTTATTGCAAGTCCACCTAATTTACCATTTAATTCTGGAATTACTTTCCCAACTGCAATCGCTGCACCCGTCGATGTAGGAATAATATTTAGTGCAGCACTTCTCTCTCTTCTTAAATCTGATTGTGGACCATCAACTAAATTTTGATCTGAAGTATAACTATGAACTGTTGTCATAAAACCTTCAATAATCCCATAGTTATCATTAAGAACTTTAACTAGGGGAGCTAAACAATTTGTTGTGCAAGATGCATTACTAATTATA
>CAYLIL010000122.1:0-2849 GCA_964384045.1 uncultured Methanosarcinales archaeon | reverse complement strand
ATTTAGAAAGTTAATTAAAGAAAACATTATCCTTTTTCTTCCATCTTCTAAACCTTTATTCATGTTCCTAATACAAGGAGGAAAGAATTCTTCTGGAACAGCTTCTTGATCTATTTCATAATCTTCAAATGTTTTACCTTGGCTTTGGTAAACTCTTTGTTTTATTTCAACATTTGTTTTAGCTCTTAAATCAAATGCAATTGATTTTTCAAGAAGATCTTGAGCTTCGCCTTTGCTAACATTTCTATCTAAGAAAGTAATATCAAATTTTATGTTTTCAGGTTTAGCACTATTTTTATCAAAAGTTAAAACATCTTCAACTTTGATTGGAATAGAAACAAGCTTTGATTTCTCATGTAAAGCGTAAGGTAGTCTATACATGTGTCGAGAAGAAATAAGAACTGTGTCAACTTCAATAATTTTAGAAAGGTTAAGTCTTTGTTCTAGTTCATTTGAACCACAACTACAACCTTTAGTTGCTTTATTGTTTGTTTTAGTCATTATAGAACTGCATTTAGGACATTTAATAAAATCTTTTTCTTCTAATTTCTTAGTTGTGAAACCACATGCTCCACAAAGATATTCAAATTTTTTATTATCATTAGTTTTGTTTACTTTACCGCATTTAGAACATTTCTTATAAGTTAATTCTTCAAAAGATAATTTAAATAATTCTCTTAATTCTTCAAAGGAATAGGTTTTGTCTAGAAAACTAACTTTATTATCTTTAATTTTAATTAGATTTGATTCAACATATTCTAAAATATATTTTGCTACTAGTCGAGGAAACTCAGGAAAGAAATCTTTTACAGCAACTTCCTTGCCATCATACACTATAGTGTTAGGAAAACTTTCAAAAGGAACTGCAATATGAAACCCTTTATTCCCAGAGAACTTACAAGTTATGCCTTTTATTTTATGTTGTTTTAGAACTTCAATAAATAAGTGAGTTGTTAATTTTGATATTTCCCAAACAGGACAATCAATATCAAGAATAAAATCCCAACCTTTTCTCATGTTGTTAAGGTCTTTTCTTTTTATATCTGATGATAAAGATAATGGGTCTTGCCAATTTTCTTCAGAACAATGAAAACTAGTTACTTTTTTCTTAGCAAACTCTAGAACATCATTTGGATAGTGTAGAATATCTGGCCTTTTACCAAATTTACCTATTCCAAACATAACTCCTACTTCTTTGTGCTCTGCTTGTTGCACTAAAGAATTCATTACTTCTTGTCTTTTATAGTGCTTTATAGATATTGATAAAAACATATCTTATTAGAACTACACCTTATTTATATATTTAATTGGCGTTTGACCAGTTAAACTTCAACAAACTCATTAATTAGAGACGTATTGAACGCAGGTGTTTTTCTAACAAAATTACTTGAACATTCAGATTTAAGAACTTCAACACCTTTCTTTGTTTCTGCAAGAAATATTTTTTGAACCATTGAAGGTAATTGAATAAGTCTTGCTTTTATTGTATGATTTAATTTGCTAGACTTAATACAAAAATCTTTGCCTTTTTTGAAATAAACTGTTTCAGAACTATTTTCTCCTTGTTTGTGGAGGATTTTTATTTCTGAAACTTTGTCATTTCTATAAATAATTTGATTCTTAACCAATTTATTTAACACAAGTGCAAGGTTTAAGGCCATGATTTAGTGCAGTGTTTTTTGTCTTGAATATAACTTTAGATTTAGGTTTAATATTCTTTGCAAAAGGACAATGTTTATCATGAAATTTCTTTCCTGTTTTAGATGCAACAAACACTTTTTTAGCTCTTTTAGTAACTGTTTTAATCTTTACTTTTGGCTTTATAGATGTTCTAATAGTTTTATTATTAAGTTTAGAAAGCATTTCCATAATTCTTTGCTGTCTAATATTAAGCTCTAGTAATTCTCTTTGAAGATTAATCATATCATTTTTAACTAAAGTGAATGCTTGTTTTACTTTTCTTTCATCGATCATTGTGAATCCTCCTATTAATATGTTAATAACCTTCGCCCATTTATAAATCTTTCTGTTTGTGACTACTGAGTAAGGGTAACAATGCTTTTTTATAGTTGGAGTTCTATTATCCCAAATTAATATGAAAGCAGAGATTTTGACTACTGATGACTTAAGATATGTGTCAGAAATATTAAATAGTGATTGCTTTGTAACTCATGAAAATAATTCTAATGATTATAAAATCTTAAGAAGGGGAAGCTTTATTTGTGAGATCTTTTCAGATGTCAAAATTGAACATTCTAGAAACTTAATTGAAAAAGTAAAGTCTAATTGTTCTGATCTTGAAATTAATTCAGAACAAAAATACAATTGTCTAATAAAAATCTACGAACTAGAAGAACCTGATGATTGGCCAAAACTTAATGATTCTTTAGGTTATGTTTCTGATAAATTAAAAGGTCAATTAGAACAATTTATTAAACGATTTGAAAATCCTGTGTTTTATTTTGATAATGTTGATGGTTGTGATTTAACTAGAAATTATATGTGTGAATTAAACAAGAAAGTAATAGAAAATAACTAAACTTTAAAACATCTTTTTTGTTTCATTTAAAAAGTAGATTCCGAAGATTTAAATAACATTGTTTATTCTTAGATTTATATTATTGGAGGATATAAAAAAATGGGTCAACTTAATGTTAATAAAATACAATCTAATTCTGTTGCAGCTATGACTTCTTCTATTATAAGAGAAGCTTTAAAACTTGGTGCTGATAAAAGTATCATTTCTTTTGCTGGTGGTTTACCTGCATCTGAATCATTTCCTATTGACGATATAAAAGAAGCAAATTTTAGTATTTACGAGGATCCAGAAATTATAAATGCTGCATTAC
>CAYLIL010000121.1:2681-2893 GCA_964384045.1 uncultured Methanosarcinales archaeon | reverse complement strand
AAAGTTAGTATCTACTCTTTCAAAAAATTAGGTGTTGGAGAGGGAAATCTTAATTATCTTTTCAAGATAAAAAATAAGAAATTTATTTGCAGAGTCAATATAGATAAAGGAGTTCCGAACAAATCCAAAAACGAGTTTGAATCTCTCAAAAGAGTTGAAAGTCTGAACATTGCTCCAAAAGCATTTTATTATCATCCTAAAGACAAAAAATT
>CAYLIL010000121.1:0-2671 GCA_964384045.1 uncultured Methanosarcinales archaeon | reverse complement strand
AAGGCCGTGCAATTGATCAAAGGGTTTTCATTATTCCTTATGGTTTTATTATTCTTGAGTTTATTGAAGGCAAACCATTACGAATGAAAAAGCGAACCTATACAAAAAAACAAGTAAAACAGATCGCTTTTATTTTAGCAGAATTACATTCTAAAAGTTGTAATGGTTTACCTAAAAAAGAATATTCTTTTCAATACTATCTAAAACATTGTGAAGATTATAATAAAATCATCAATAAACACAATGATAAACTCAAGAAAGAGTTAGTTGAAATTAAAAATAGAATAGGAAATTTTTTGTCCAAAAAAGAAGAACATAAATTTAGTTTAATCCACGGAGATGTTTGTCCACAAAATATTGTTGAAACAAAAAATGGATTAAAACTAATTGATTGGGAATCATTACAATGTTCAGACCCCGCAAAAGATATAGCAAATATCTTAATTGATTTAGAATTAAAGAATAGTGATTTGGATTTGTTCTTGAAAGATTATCAAAAGATAAGAAAAGACCCAACAATTTTGGAAAGAGCAAAGACTTATGCAGTTTTATTGAGAGCAGTTTATTTCTTATGGGAAATAACCCGTTCATTCGAGATTCTAAACAAAGAATTACCTAAAGAATATCTCAATAAAACTACTGCACAAAGTCACATTAATGAAGCTAAATTTCAGTTCAGAAGATTAAGTGAATTAATCGATGTTCCGAAAATAAACATTGATTCTCTGTTTACGGGCGCCAAAAATTAACTTCTTCGGGCTTTCAGCCCTCGACCACGCTGCGCTCTCACTTCGTTCGGGTGATTTAACAGCGATTAGAAGAGAAATGCCTCAGCTCGGCATTTCTCCAAATTTTGCCTACGGCAAAACTTCTTCTAATCGCGATGTTAAATCCAATTGAGTTTGAGTTTTCTAAAAAATAGAAGAGGGCGACATTCTAAAAACATTTATATACTATTTATCCAATTTATATATCAGATGTCAGAAAAAAACGAACTAAATGATGTTGGTGGATGGTTATTATTCTTTATAATAACATTAGTCATAATTAATCCAATCTTCAATTTATTCCTAATTTTCCCTGAATACCAATTTTATACGTTTCTTGAAATTATTGAAAGTTTAGCTTCTGTGAGTTTATTTATTTTGGCAGGCATTTTCCTATGGACTAAAAAACCCTATGCTGTCAAATTTACCAAGATTTTTTTAATAACTACCTTAATTTTGAATATTGCTAATGCAGTAATTTTTTCAGATTATTCTTTTGTTGTTCAAGGAACAGTATATTTCATTATTTGGATATTATATTTGAATAAATCTGAAAGAGTAAAACAAGTTTATGGTAATTTAAAGGAAACTCAAAAAGGTATGCAAATATGGACTATCCTTTCAATCATTTATGCTTTTTTATCTCCAATATTTGGAATAATTTTCTCTATAATAAGTCTAAAGAGAATATCAAAAAATCACAAACTTAAAGGCATGGGAATTTCTATTGCTGCTTTAATTATAGGAATCATCATTTTCTTATTGTATTTTGGATATGGTGCATTAATGGGTGCAAATTTTGATTATGTTCCTGAAGATATAGAAATGGAATGTAGCGATTATTGTTATTATGTTGATTCTGCTACACAATACTTTATGGAATATAGCACCGCCAAGAATGGCTTTATGTGTTATTGCTTAGATGATTCATCAGATATTGTAGAACAAAAAGTGTATCCTTATACTCTGGAGTAATTCTAAAAACATTTATATAAATCCTAGCACACTTCTTTTATAAATGGCACATTGTGATTATTGTGATATAAAGATTGATGGACTCCCATTCCATTGTAGAAGATGTGGAGGTAACTTTTGTAGTAGTCATAGACTCCCTGAAGATCATAATTGTCCTGGACTAAACAGGGGTAATATATTTGAAAATCTTGGTTCTAAGAAAAAATCAAAATCGCATAGAATAAAAAAGCATTATCATGAAGTGCAAGATCATCATAAAAGAGAATATGTTGGAACTTCAAGACAAAAACCTAATTATATAGAAAAAGTAAAGTCATTTTTCAAGAGAAGATATTACAAAACCAAATCTTGGTTAAATTCAAGACATCATAGAGGTTATCGCAATTGGAATGCCTTTTTTATGAATCTTCTTTGGATTGTAATTTTGTCAATATCATTTATGATTATTTATTCAAATCTTGAAAAACTAAATGAGATTGTCTTATGGTTTTTGCCTCTTGGTGGGGCACTGCTTTTGGTAAATGCTTTTTTATGGATTAAATATTTCTGGAAATTCCTTAAAAGAATATTTTATTGGTATGAAGGAGAAAGAAATTGGGTTAAATACATAATTATACTAATCATTATCTTATTGCTTTGGCAAGGATACCAAAATAGAGATACCTTATTTGATAGTACTATCTCAAAATATGAATCTTTAGAGTTCTCAAAGATTCTCCCTATTGACAGAGAGGATATTAAACTTCCATTAAGAAATGAAACAAAAATAGAGATGAAAATATTTGAATTAACAAACACTGAAAGAGCAAAAGTAGGAAAATCTCCTTTAAGATGGAATACATACTTAGCAAATACTGCAAAAAGTCATAGTGAAGATATGATTAAGAATAATTATTTTGAACATAATAATGTAAATCTTGGAGAGAATA
>CAYLIL010000120.1:0-2916 GCA_964384045.1 uncultured Methanosarcinales archaeon | reverse complement strand
CAAAAAGAGCTAAATATCCTTCATAACTAGAATATTTCTCTTTCAAACCTTTCACTGGCGTAAATTTAGATATAATATCTTCTGAAGTAGATTGTTCCTCTTCCAAAACTTTCTTTGATGCAAATTTAGATATAATACCTTCTGAAACAGGAGGATTTATTATTTTTTTTTCTAAAGGTATTTCTAAAAACTTAGAAATTATTCCTTTTGAAACAGATGATTCATTTTTCATAAAAAATAGGTAAACTTAAGCATATATAAATGTTTCTATTTTGTTGTTACTTTATAGTAATTATATAAACTCTAGAACTTAATTTTTTATTATTTCTCATTAAAGATTTCAGCTTCAAAAGTAAATATATTTATTTCTTTGTTTTTCCAAGCATTCAAAGGAAGTCCTGCTTTTTGACAAGTCATCTGCAAAGCATGTAAAGAATCAACTTTATGTTCTACAAATACTTGAGGAAGCAATAAGCCTGCTTCACCTGTTTTTACTTCAATAAATAGGCCATGAGTTCCTATCTTTATTTTATCAAAATATTCCTCTGGTTTTATGACTTCTAGTTTTTCCATCGGTGTTAAAACAGATATTTCAATAGAAATAAATGGTAATTCTGATCTTTCCAAAGGAGAGAATCTTGGATCTCTAAATGCTGCAGACTTTGCACACTCTATTATTGCGTTATATTCTGGAAGAATTGGGATAACATGACCTATGCAACCTCTTAACTCCCCTTTTTTAGTAAGAGTTACAAAAATGCCTTTTTTTAAATCGAATTTTTTAACTTCATAAATTAAATCTTTATTAATTTCTATTCCTGTTAACTCAGAAGTTATTGATTCTCTTGCAAGCCTTAATAATAATAGTTTATCATCTTTTAAAAGTGTCATTTTTCACCTAATCAAGTTATCTATGATTTTTAGAATATAAAAATTTTGTGAAATAACGAGCAAGTGAAGATATAAAATAAAAGCGCCCCTCATAACTCATAGCATTTAATAGACTAGAAATATAAAAGCGCTCCTCAGTTACTCGATATAATCATTTTCCTGGTTTTACGAGGAATCATCGGGTGTTCACTAAGTCACAGCGCAATATAAAGAAAGTTATTAGGGTTTAAATTGTTTACGGACGCATCCATCTAATTTCGTAATAAGTCACATCATTCTCATCATCAACTACACCCATAAGAAGTCTTTTTTTAGTTGAATGAGCAACTCTGTTTTTTGCAGCGAAATCATACCAAGTTAAAGTAGAACCTTCATGAACAGGATAAACTACCCAACGAGCGTGATCTTCGCCTGGTTTAATTCCTCTATCATAAACTCTAAAATCAGCACCAAACTTGAGTGCAGTTTTAACAATATATCCTCTTATTCTCATATCTTTGAAAACAAGGTATCTAATCCAAAAAGTTGGTTCAAGTTTTTTTGCTTTTTTTAAAAACTTTTCAAAATTTAATTCTCTTTTAGGTGAAGTTAAAATTCTAATTCTACCTTTTTCAAGAAGAAACAAGGCTTCAAGAAGAGATAACTGTAGTTTGCCGTCTTCTAACCAAATACCAAATCTACTTTGGTTGTATAAATCATTAGCACCATCACTTTTTTCTAAAAGAATTCTTTCACCTGCAAAGAAGGCATCAAGAGCATCTTTCTTAGTTCCATTTGATTTTACAACTACTTCAGCATCTGAAGCTTCATCAAGAGTGACATTAATCATAACACTAGATTCATGTGAAGCTGATAAATCATCAGATTTAAGCTTTTTTACAGGCTTTTTAGCCTTTTTCTTTGTTGTTTTAGCTATTTTAGGCATAAAATAAGTAAATAAAAAAATCTTTATAAAGTTAGTCCTTTTCTTATCAGCATATGACAATTAAAATAACATTTTTAGGAACAAGTTCAATGGTTCCTACAAAGCAGAGAAATGTGCAAAGTATACACTTACAATACAAAGGAGAGGTAATATTAGTTGATTGTGGCGAAGGAACACAAAGACAAATGAATATTGCAGGCCTCAACAGATTGAAAGTTCAAAGAGTTTTAATTAGCCATTGGCATGGAGATCATGTTTCAGGATTAATTGGTTTAATACAAACAATGAGTGAAATAGATAAACCTTTCACCTTACATATTTATGGACCTAAAGGATCAAAAGAAAAAATGAAACACTTACTAAAAAGTTGCTATTTTGATCAAAGAATTGGTGTTAAAGTTCACGAATTAAGCCCTAAAAATGTAGAATTATTTTTTGAAACAGAAGAATACAAACTGGAATGCACAAAACTAGAACATTCTATTCCTTGCTTAGGTTATAATTTTATTTTAAAAGACAAAGTAAGAATTAATATGGATAAGGTTAAAGCTCTTGGATTAAAAGAAGGTAAATGGCTTCAAAAAATCCAAAAGAACGAAGTTGCAAAAGTTCAAGGTAAAGAAATAAAACCAGAAGACATTTCATTTATCCAACCAGGAAATAAAATTTCAATAGTCCTTGATACAAGATTTACAAAGAATGCAATAGAACTTGCAAAGAATGCAGACTTATTAATTAGTGAATGTGTTTTTGCAAATGACTTGCAAGAGTTAGCTTCAAATTATAAACATATGTCTGCGCATGACGCTGCAAAGATTGCAGAAAGAGCAAAAGTAAAGAAATTAATTTTGACTCATTTTTCTCAAAGATATAAAAACGTAAAAGATCTTCTTGCAGATGCAAAAGAAGTTTTTAAAAATACAGAAACTTCAAAAGATTTTATGATTGTGAAAATTTAAAGAATTACTCACTCAATAAATTTTGCATTATAAAAAATTCTCTACTTCTAAACTAAATATAGAAGTAAACTTTATAAAGATATAATTAAGTTATTATATTAAGGGTGTTTAATGAGAAAATCAATATTTATTCTTATAATC
>CAYLIL010000119.1:0-2922 GCA_964384045.1 uncultured Methanosarcinales archaeon | reverse complement strand
AGCCGGTTATAATCCTCTTATTGATGAATTACAAAAGGTTTATTCAAATTTAGGATTAGATGTAGATAAAGATAGAATTAAGGTAACTTCTTCATCTCAACAAGGATTGGATATAGTTGCAAGAAGTTTTATTAATCCTGGGGATAAAGTAATCCTTAGTGAACCGTCTTATCTTGGAGCTATTCAGGCATTTGGTTTCTCGGGTGCTGAATTTGTTTCTGTAGATATGACTAATGAAGGAATGAGTTCTAAGGGTCTTGAGAATGCATTACTTTCTAATCCTGATGCAAAATTTATTTATATAATTCCGGATTTTCAAAATCCTACTGGTATAACTATGTCTTCAAAGAGAAGAGAAGAAGTAGCTGGTTTAGCAAATAAGCATAATAAACTTGTTATTGAAGACAGTCCATATAAAGAAATAAGATTTAAAGGTGAGCATCAACCATTTATTTATTCTCTTATTCCAGATAGAACTATTCTTTTAGGTACTCTATCTAAAATATTAGCTCCAGGATTTAGGATTGGGTGGCACATTGCTCAAGAAGAACTTTCTAATGTTTTAGTTAAAGCAAAACAACCACTTGATTTATGTACGGGAAGTTTTAATCAAGCTATTGTTGCTGCTTATTTCAAAAGTGGTAAAGCTGCTGCAAATCTTGAAAATACAATACAATTATATTCTGGAAAAAGAGATACAATGATAGATTCTTTTAATAAGTATTTACAGAAAGGTATTGATTGGATTGAGCCTAATGGTGGCTTGTTTTTGGACTTAACATTAGATCCTAAGTGGGGAATTAATACATATGATATGTTGAAAGATTTTGTTCACGAGTATAAAGTTGCTTTTATTCCTGGTGAAGCATTTTCTACTTTAGGTCAAGGTAAAAATAAGATGAGAATTAATTTTTCTTATGTTAGTAAAGAAAAAATTGCTAAGGGTGTCCAAAATTTAGATCAGATGATTACTGCTGCTCGTAAGAAGTATAATGTTGGCAATTAATCTTTTTTTACATTCCTTCCAATAACTTAATCCTATTATCAATAGGAGGATGTGTGCTAAACATTTTAGCAAATAACTGCTTTCTTTTAGTGTGTCTTAAAGGGTTCTCAATAAATAAATGAGCTGTTGCTTTATTCGCAGAATCAACTTTAATATCCACATCGCCTTTAATTTTCTTGAGTGCAGATGCAAGTCCATCTGGATTTCTAGTTAGTTCAACAGCTGATGCATCTGCTAAGTATTCTCTTTTTCTACTAATAGCTAACTTAATTAGTTGTGCAATAATTGGTGCTAGTATTGCCAGCACAATTGCTATTACTATTAAAATTAATTGTGCTCCGCCACCATCTCTGTTCCCCCCTCTGCTACCTCTTGCACCACCAAATAAGAAACTTCTAAAGATAATATCTGATAATAATATAACAACACCAACAAGAACTGCAGCTAATAACATAACTTTAATATCAAAGTTTTTTATGTGTCTCATCTCATGAGCAAGAACTCCTTCAAGTTCTTGTCTGTTCATCTTTTTTCTTAAACCAGAAGTTATACAAATGTAGGATTTCTCTGGTTTAATTCCAGTTGCAAAAGCATTCATTGAGTCCTCTTTAATCATATAAATTTTAGGAGGAACTTTTAATCCTGCTGCAATAGCTAACCCCTCTACAGTATGATAAAGATAAGGGTCATCTTTTTTTAGAACTTCTTTAGCTTTAACAGTTGATAAAATAGTTTTTGCACCAGACTTATACATAACTAAAGAATAAATTACTCCAATGATAAATGCAACAACTAATCCAAAGATAATGTCTCCTATGTAAGCGCCAAATGCAGCACCAAATAAGAAAACAAGAATAAAAAAGAAAACAAACAACATAACAGTTTTCCAATTATTTGCAGTTATTTCAGAGTAAAAGTCTTTTTTCATTCTTAGAATTTAACTTTTACATTTTCTCTTTCCTTACCTGCAGTCTCGAAGAATTGCGTTTCTTTAAAGCCAAGCATGTTTGCAAAAACATTGTTAGGAAATAATTGTATTTTTGTATTAAATCTCATAACCATATCATTGTAAAATTGTCTAGCATAAGCAATTTTAGATTCCATTCCAGAAAGCTCTTCTTGTAATTGCAAAAAGTTAGCACTTGCTTTTAGATCAGGATAGTTTTCTGACACTGCAAACAATGTCTTTAATGCACCAGCAAGTTGGTTCTCAGCAGCAGCTTTGCCTTTAACATCTTTAGCTTTTTGCATCATGTTTCTAGCTTCAGTAACTTCTTTCAGAACTGTTTTTTCATGCTTAGCATAACCTTTAACTGTATCAACAAGATTAGGAATAAGATCAAATCTTTTCTTTAGTTGAACATCAATTTGTGCCCAAGCATTTCTTACTTTGTTTTTAAGTCTAATTAAACCGTTGTATATTCCAACAATTAATAAGATTATAATGGCAATTATTGCCCATATATACCATATCATATTTGCACCCCAATATTAATATTACTAGGTATACTTATTCTATTTATATATATTGTGAAATTATAGCACTTTTTTAGTAAATTTTTATAAATACTATAATTTCTCTTTTTTATATGAAACTCGCAGCACTATTTTCAGGAGGAAAAGACTCTTGCTTAGCAATGCATCATGTAATGAAAGAACACGAAGTAGTTTGTCTAATTACTATGCTTTCTGAGAATGATGAGAGTTATATGTTTCATGTTCCAAACATAGAGTTTGCAGAAGTTCAAGCTCAAGCAATTGGATTACCTATTCTATTAAAAAAAACTCCTGGTGTAAAAGAAGAAGAGTTAGCTGAATTAAAACAAGCTATTATTGAAGCAAAAGAGAAATATTCTATTGAAGGGATTATTACAGGTGCAATTCGTTCTGTATATCAAGCTTCAAGAATACAAAAA
>CAYLIL010000118.1:0-2950 GCA_964384045.1 uncultured Methanosarcinales archaeon | reverse complement strand
GATCTAGTCATAGGATCAAGACTAAAAGGCAACATCAAAAAAGGAGCAATGAAACCATTGCATAGGTACATTGGAAACCCAATCTTAACTTTAATATTCAATAGCTTATTCAATACAAGATTTACAGACACACACTCTGGTTTCAGGGCAATAAAAAGAAATTCACTAGAAAAATTAAACCTAAAAAGCACTGGAATGGAGTTTGCACTAGAGATGCTTATAAAATCTGCAAAGAAAAAGCTAAAGATAAAACAAATCCCCATAAGTTATTCGAGAAGAATAGGGGAAAGCAAGCTTAATTCATTCAAAGATGGATTAAGACACTTAAACTTGATGTTCAAAGAAAAACTAAAGAACTAAGAAAATAAAATTCTCTTTATAACAGGAAACCCCACATTAAATATATTTGATTTCTGGACACCGGACCCCCTAGGTTTAACTTTAACTGGAATTTCTGTTATACTAAAACCCCCTTTTAATGTTTGAATTGTAATCTCTGTTTCTATATCAAAGCCATTAGACTTAATCTGCTGCATAGTTCTAACTTTATTATTAAAAACCCTATAACCGGACATAAAATCAGTTATTTCTTTACCACTTAAATATTTTTTAAATTTAAGATTAAATAAGAATAATAACATCTTCAAAAAGATTCCCCTTAAAAATATGGAATTGTTATTATGTTGATTAATATTAACCCTCTTCCCAATAACCATATCTACAGACCCTTCTCTGACCAACTGAATCATTTTTTCACAATCTGAAGGGTAAAATGCATCGTCACCATCAACTAAAACATAAATATCTGCTGATTCTTTTAGAAGTCTTCTGACTGTATGCCCTTTGCCTCGACAGCCCTCAAAAACCACCTTTGCACCTGATTTCTTAGAGATATAACCAGTTTTATCTGTACTACCATTGTCACATACAACCACTTCACCATATTTAGCATAAGACTGGATAACTAAAGGAATATTCTTTTCTTCATTATAAGCTGGAATCAGTATCTTAATCTTAATCATTTTCCACCAATAACCACGACTAGACCCATAACCATCCAAAATAAGATAGCAATCCTTTGGCTATAGAAAGGATAATCTACCAGCCCGTTTAGTAAAACAGAAGTTAAACCAATCATTAATGCCATCCGGATATTCCTATAAACAGGATCATCAATCTTAGACATGATATTTTCACTAAAAAATCTAAAAAGCAACCAAATGAAGATAATAAAACCAAGAACCCCTCTCTCTAAGGCAATTTGAAGATATAAATTGTGCGTATGGTGAATATCATGATATACTCGTTTTAATCTAAAAGTGCCCAAGCCAATTCCCAGCGGATTATTAGCAATGGTTACTAGTGATGCCTTAAAAATATCAATGCGAGAATTATCCTCAAAGATTACAACCCGTTTAAGGATACTATCTGATCTATAGAAAAAAAGTGATAATGAAATAAGGAAGACAATCAAAGTACAAATCAATAACATCTTTCTTTTATCTTTTCTAAAACTAAATAAAAAGACTGCAAACAATGAATAAAGAGCACCCCTAGAACCAGAATATAATAAAGCAGCAATTGAAGATATACTAACTAAAATCCGATATATTTGCCCCCTTAAAACAATAAAAGCAGATGGAATAAATAAAATGATAAACATACCCAAAAAATTAGGTACATTAAATGTCGATGTAATCCTAGGTATCCCCAAAAGACCATAAAAACTACCAAATAAGGGGGTCGTATGATATTGATATACACCGATCAAAGAAACGATAAGTAATGAAATCAAAGAAATATGGATTACTTTTTTAACATCGGATCTACCTAAACAATTGACTACCACATAAAAAAACAAGAGATATTCAAAGGTATCTAATAAAACCTTAAGAGGGTATAAGTTATCAGCTGAAGACCCAAATATCAAAGGAAAAGATATATACTTTAGAGCAATTAAGAATGAAATAAATGTTATGATAAAAAAGAATAAAATAGGCAAGTCAAGCTTTGTTTTCTTAAATTTAAATTTCCGGTTAATCAAGATAGATAAGATCCAATTGAACAAGACCACTAGAAGTATAAGCTCTGCAATCGAAAAATTGGCTGTTCCAAACTTTTCAGGAAGTCTTAATGCCAAAGGAGTCAAAAAAGCAACAAGGTATATCCCAAATTTAATTCTTTTAAACGTCATTAAGAATATAATTAAGACAATACTTGTTAAGATCAGCCTTGATTTTGAGAATAGGATAAAATGGGCTATTGTAAAAAGAATTCCAACTAATAATAATGAAAAAGACGCAAATCCCATGAATTTATTCTTGATTTTATACATTTAATCCCTAATTAAAAAAGAAGGTACTAGTGAAGTTATCCTCTTTTTAAGCGCCCCTAAAACAATTTTATCATGTTCTTCTAAAATCTTAAGATAAAATATTAAAAAGACATATAAAAATAAGTATATTATTAAAAATGAAATCAAATGCCAAATTGATTGAACAATAAACATCTTTTGTATGAAATAAACAATAAGCGTACTCATAAATGCAGCAAGAGATATTTTTATATGAGTTTTATTAAAAAGAAATATTTTAGTGTTCTTATAAGCAAAAATCAGATTAGATAAAGCCAAAAAGAATAAACTGATCATAGTAGACAATGCAGCACCATACATTCCATGCGCATAATTTTTATCAAAAAAAGGTATTAAGATAATATTCAATAATATGTTTAAAGAAAAAGCTACACAGACTAATACAAGAATAAGTTTTGACTTCTTAAGCATTATAAGTATATGTTTAGATGGTTGAGCTAAACTATTTATAAAAAAAGAAAATGCAAGTATAGAAAGAGTTATGCTAGCTGAAAGGTACTTCTGACCAAAAAGGATCCATAAAATATTATCTGAAAATAGAATCATAATCAAAGAAAATGGCAAAGTAGACATAAA
>CAYLIL010000117.1:0-3028 GCA_964384045.1 uncultured Methanosarcinales archaeon | reverse complement strand
AGTTTGGCTAAAAAAATAAAAAAAAGGTTGTGGAAAAAGTGAAAATTGCTCTATTAACATTGTGTTTTAATAAGGATAATAATGAAGCAATGAATATAACTTCTGCTTTGTTAGCAAAAGCTCTATCAAAAAAAGGACATGAAGTTTTTATTTTTTCACATAGAAATATAAAAGAATTGAAATTTGAAAAACTTGGAGGGGTTAATATTGTTAGATATTGGCCTAGGCTTTCTTTAAATTTACACCATAAATTATTCTTTTTAGACCCTTTTATGTTAGTTAATCATATATTTGCTCAGATTGAAGGCCTTAAATATGCTAAAAAGAAACTAAATAAAGATTTTGAGATTATAATCAATACTGCTTCTTCACCATTAATAAGTTTAAGATCTTTCTTTGCTAAAAAGTTATTTCCAAATGCTAAAGTAATTATGTTAATTAAATCTATATCTTTATTTAAAAGCTTTAATTTTTACTCTCTACTAAATGTTAATGATTTTTTAATAACCCCTTCTATAAACATTAGAAAAATTCTTCTGAGGAATAATGTTAAAAAACCAATTAAAATAATAAATTCTCCAATTAACACAGAAAAATTTATTCCTTTGAATAAACAAGAGTTAAAGAAAAAGTATAATTATAAGAATAAAAAGATTCTTCTTTATTATGGTCATTTTAACAAGTTCAAAGGTGTTGAGTTTTTAATTAAATCTTTAAACTATATTAAAACTAAAGAAATTTTGTTATTGTTAATCCCTTCTAAGAATAATGATAAGAATTTATACAATGAACTAATTAAAAAAGAAAAACTTAAAGATAAAATAAAAGTTTTAGATTCAAACATCAATATTGTTGATTTTGTGAATATGGCTGATGTTGCTATATTTCCTTATCCTTCATTAGTTTCAACTGAAGCAAACCCTTCTTGTGTTTTAGAATGTCTTGCCTGCAAAATCCCTGTAATAACATCAGATTTGCCCCAATTAAGAGAGATTTTAATCCACAAGCATACTGCGCTGCTTGCTAAATTAAAGAATCCTAGGGATATTGCAAGAAATATAGATTTAGTATTAAATTCAACTATCTTGAGAACTAAATTAATAAAAAATGGATTTATGATATCAAAGAAATTCTCTATTAAAAACATTAGTGAAAATTATTTGAAATTATTTGAGAAAAGAGGGAAATAAAAAATGGTTAACAAACAAATTAATAAATTTTATGATCAAAGATTTCTAATAAATAAGAAAGAGCACACTAAATTTTCTAAAAAGGAATATTTGAGAGGAATGTTCTTTAATTCCTTAATAAAAAAGCATAAAAAAGTTCTTGTTCTTGGACCAGATAGAGGTCAAGTTTTAAAATATTACTATAAGGATAAAGATATAACCTGCGCGGATATATCAAAAAAAGTGTTAGCTGAAGTTAAAAGATTCTCTAATAAACTTTGCTGTTTTGATTTTGAAGATAAATTTCCATTTAAAGATAATTTTTTTGATGTTGTTGTTGCAGGTGATGTTATTGAACATATGTTCAATCCAGAGATTCTTATAAAAGAAAGTAGAAGAGTACTTAAGGAAAATGGTTTATTCATTGGTTCTACTCCAAATGCTTTTAATTGGAGAGTTAGAATTGCAACATTATTAAATATTCAAAAAATAAAGTGGGATAATGAGCATATACGTTTCTTTAATAATAATATATTAAATGAATTGCTTGTTAAGTATTTTAAAAAGGTTAAGATATTATCTTTAAAAAAATCTATTCCTTTTAAATCTCTCTTTGCATATAACTTTGTGTGGATTTGTAGAAAATAATTATTTATTTTAATTCATTAAAGATATTTTCTAAGCAAAGATTAATTGTTTTATTGAGATTTATATTTTTAATTTTCACAATTTTTGTTTTCATAATTTTTTTATTGAGTATTTTAGAAAATAGTTTTTCTTGTCTAACTAAATCTTGTTTAGGGTGCTCTGGTTTCCTTTTATTAAGGATTTCTATATCCTGGTATAAATAAATTAATTTTGTTGGTTTTGGTATAAAAAAATATATAAATCTTTTTAATCTCTTAGGAACACCTTTCATTAATAATAAATCTGTAGAATATCTATCTGTTATAACTAAATTATATCTTTTTCTTGCAGGTAAAATGATAAATAAATACCTTAATAATAAATCTATTGCAAACACAAATGAAGTCATTGTTCTGATAAGATTAACTTTTTCTTCTTGTTGATCTTGGTTTAAGTTAAATTTTTTATCCTTAGGAGGTTTAATAAATCTTGCAAAGAAAGATATTGGTATAATATTATTTCTTCCTCTTCCAGTATAAATAAATTTTGTATTTATTAAACTCTTTGATAGTTCTTTTTTTAAATTATTTGTTGTTGTCGTTTTCCCTGAACCATCCATCCCAATAAGAGCGATTAATGGTGATTTTTCAAATATTATCCTTTTGAAAGCCCAAAAGAATTTACAAATATTTGTTTTTGTAATATTAAAAAAGTGTTTTTTAGAAAAGCTTTTAATTAATTCTTTTCTCATGCTATCTATTTTCTCAAAGCTTTCTGTCTTCAATATAAAAATTAGTTTATTACTTAGTTTTTTTTCAAATGTGTAATTTAATCTATTTTTAATTAGTTTTAAATTAACTTTTTTCATCAGCTCATTTAATCTTTGTATATATTTTTGTTTTGACTTATTTTTTACTAAAAAGTTTTGTAGGAATAGTAATACAAACTCATCGTTTTCTAAGGGAATCCAAAATCCTTTGATTTTTTTAATATTTTTAAATATAATCTTAGAAGGATAATAAACACCTTTTGATCCTGATGCACCATTTATATGTAAATGGATTGAAAGTATTTCTCTCTTATCTTTAATTTTTTTTACATAAGCTCGATGGTTAGAACAAGGGCAAATCTTAATTTGTTTAAATTTTTGTTTTTGACATACTTTTTTAATTTTTTTTAAATCTTTTTTTATAACTAAAATATCAATATATTTTCTATCATATTTTTTCTTT
>CAYLIL010000116.1:0-3077 GCA_964384045.1 uncultured Methanosarcinales archaeon | reverse complement strand
AACTGAACTATCACCATTTAATATTTTGTAAATATCTTTACTTAAAACTTCAGGGATTCCAAAAGCCCCAATAGTTTTATAATTTTCAAAGAATTCTTTTTCTTTACTTATTATAGAAATCAACCTTTCTGTTCTTGAAGTAGGGGTGTGAATAAGGTTATATTTTACTTTATCATAATCTTCTTTAAACTGAGAGGTTAATACAAAATAATTAGCTTTACCATTAATGCCTTCTTTTCCTAAGATAGTAAAAATATCCTTAGTTTCCATACTAGGTTCTAAAGCTGCAAATTTTGAGTTTAGGATATAAGAGTTTCTTAGGGCAATAAGCTTTTCACAAACAGAAGCATCTGAATTAATCATTTCATCATAATATTTTTTATTATCTTGTAACAAAAGAGATCTTGCTTCATCCATATATATTAATTCAGGTTTTTTAGAAAATTTCATATGGTCCTTAACAGATTCATCCCCATTCACTACTAAAGAAACAACTGGTGAATAGTTAACCCATCCAGGCCCATCAGGATATAAAAAAACCTCATTTGAAGTGCCTATAAAAGCAACACTATAAACTTTATTTGAGTAATTTAGTTTAAAGAATTTACCAACATCTTTATTATCAGAGTTTTTAGGCTCATCCATACCATTATCGAATCCCACATTAATCACCAAATAAGAGGATAAGGCTCACCTATTTAAACCTTTCTAAGAAGAGTTTATAAAGTATATAAAAGAGAAAGATGACAGATATAATAATATTTTTAAAGATTAGTAAAGAGTATTAGAGTTATGAAGAGTAAAAATAAGAAATGGACTTTAGGTATTATTATGCCGGGTCTTAATGAAGCAAGCCATTTAGAAAAAGATGTTCTTAGAGTTTATAATTATATGAAAAGAAATTTTAAAATAGATTTTAATATAGTTATTTCAGACTCTGGTTCCACAGATGAAACACCCAAAGTAGCAGGCAAACTTGCAAAAAAGTATAAAGAAATAAAATACAACAGATTACTAAAAAGAGGAAAAGGTTTAGGAGTAAAATCAGGAGTAATGAATTATGATTATGATTGGTATATTTTATATGATACAGATATACCTGTTGAACCAAAGTATTTAAGACCAATGATTAAACTAATTGAATCAGAAAAATATGATTTAATTTGTGCAAGAAGACATGGTAAGGGTGCAAAATTAATAACAAGCACTAAAAGAAAAATATTATCTCATGGAACAACGTTGATGGTTAATCTTGTTATGTTAAACTTTAAAATAAAAGATACACAGGCAGGATTTAAAGCGTGGAGAAAAGAAATTAAGAAACATGTGTGGCCACATATTAAAGATGAAAAATTCTTTTTTGATGTAGAACTAATACATATTTCTAATAAAAAAGGATTTAAGGTAGTATATATCCCTGTTGTTTATACTATTAAAGAGGACAAAAAGGGTGGTTCAACAGTAAAAATATTTAAAGATGTCACACAATCATTTATGCAATTAATAAAATTAAGATTTAGAAAAATATAAAATGAAAAAAGAAAATCATAAAAAGAAACAGGAGTGGCACAAATACATTCCTTGGTTAATTCTTCTTATTATAGGTATTGCACTCGCAGTAACAATTTATTCTGATGTAAAAGAATTAAAATCAGTTCCAACGTGTTTATATGGTTGTGATTATTATTATGAAACAGGAATTGCCCTTGATTTAATGAACAATCCAGGCAATAGTTGGCAATCATCAACTCATGATTATTTAAATAGTGTAAATTCAATACCAAAAACACATGCATATACTCGAGCATTATTTGCAAAACTTGGAAATTTAGATTATTATAATTCATGGAAATCAGTTTTTGGAATGTCATACTTTTTTATCTTTATAGGTTTAGTTGGTTGGTTCTTAGTCTATAAAAAAATGTTTAAAAATCAGTATTTGGCAATAGCCCTAACTGTTTTTACAATGAACTTCACAGATTTTCCATTGTTTAAATACAGATCATTATTTATCCCTATGATTCCATATTTTATTTACTTAATCTTAAAATTAAATAATCGACACAATAACATAAAAAAAGATTTATGGATTGGAACTGGATTAACATTACTTGCAGTTTATATTTCTAATATCCATGCAATGTCCTTTTTTATAATTTATTTTATGATCTTCTTTGCATACTTTATATTTATATTAAAAACCATTAAACCAAAACAAATTATACATAAACTAAAAAACAAATTAATTATTAGAAAAACATGGATTTACGCGTTATTCACAGGATTAAGCTTAGCAATAAATATCGCACTAGGCTGGTGGTATAAAATATTATTTATTATTGGCGGGGATGAAAATGCATTTAAATTTGATATTCATCCAAATCTAAACAATGGTAAAATTTTCTTTAATAATACAGTTAATCATATTAAAACAATATTCTTTAATTTTAGTAATCTAGAAAAAACATTAATAACAAGTTTATTGTTAATTGCAATAATTGCATATATAATTTTTAAAAGAAAAAACAAAATTGATAAAAACAACATAGTAAAGTGGGTAATAATATTTTTCTTATTTAGTGTTTTTAATTACATAATAACTGTCCCATTAGTACATAAACATTTAAGTCCAGGGCATGCAATAGGATTATTACTTCCCTTCTTTTTATCGTCAATGATAGGGCTATTGTTATTAACAATTAGCAAAATAAAAGAATTAAAAATCCATAAAACAGGATTAATTATAATTTCCTTAATATTAATAGTAATACTAACAATTAGTGCAATAAGTGCAATAAAAGAAAAACATGAAAAAGATAAATTTTGGCAAAATGGTAAAAATGAAATACCTGCAAACTATAAAGCTATTAGAGAATGGGTAAAAGAAAATAATATGAATCCATCAAATATGGTTATTTTATCAACAAATGAGTTGAGCTTTGCTCTACATGGAATATTAGGAACAAAACATATTGCCGGAAGACAATCACACTTTTTCCATTTCGATGACTTCCAAAGTTATTGGTTAGATTCAGCAATAATTCTATATGGTAAAAATAATCAAATGAGGAAAGCAG
>CAYLIL010000115.1:0-3080 GCA_964384045.1 uncultured Methanosarcinales archaeon | reverse complement strand
AATTCAGGGGCAAAAATAATCGAACCTGAAATTTCAGAATCATTACTTGAATTAGGATCAGAACTTTTACTTGTTGGTCAATCAAAAGGTAAATTTGGTGGCGGTCAAAGAAGAGTTTTTAGACCAACACAAAAGAAGACAAGAGAAGGTAATAAAATTTCATTTTCAACTATTTGTATTGTTGGCGATCAAGATGGACATATCGGAATAGGTTTTGGTAAAGCAAAAGAAACTGTTCCAGCAAGAGAAAAAGCAACTAGACAATCAAAGCTTAATGTTTTTAAGATTAGGAGAGGTTGTGGAAGTTGGGAATGTAATTGTGGCGAACCTCACACTGTTCCTTTTGAAGTTCAAGGTAAATGCGGATCTGTAATTGTAAAATTAATGCCTGCACCAAAAGGTAAAGGTTTATGTGTTGAATCAGAAATTGCAAAAATATTAACATTTGCAGGTGTAAAAGATTGTTGGTCAAAGACTTTTGGTCAAACAAAAAATAGAATTAATTTAATTACTGCTACTGAAAGAGCCTTAAGAAAACTTTCATCAACTAAAGTAAGGCCAATCGATGCTAAACAAACATTTATTGTTGATAGTTCAATAAAAAAGAAGAAAGCTGAAGCTTTACCAGAAAAAGTTGCTACAGCAGAAGACTTTGAAGAAGATATAATGAAAGTAGAACCTGTAGAAAAAGAAGTTAAAAAAGAAGAAAAGAAAGAAACAAAAACTTCTACTACAAAGAAAAAAAAGCCTGTTAAAACAGAAGCTAAAAAAGAATAATTAAAATGGCTGAATCAAAAACAAATAAAAAAATTGCAATCATCCTTATTAGAGGACTAATTGGTATGAGTGGTGATGCTAAATTAACTGCAAAACTTTTAAAGTTATTTAAGAAGCACTCTTGCATCATTGTTGATAACAATTCTGTTATGATGGGAATGGCAAGAAAATTAAAAGATTATACTACTTATGGCGAAATAAATGATGAAACTTACAAACTCTTAGTAGAAAAGAGAGGTAAGAAAGATAAAGATGGTAAATTAAAAAACATTTTCAATTTAAGTCCACCTGTAAAAGGTTTTGAAAGAAAAGGAACAAAAAAATCATTTGTTGTTGGTGGAGCTTTAGGTTATAGAAAAGAAAAAATTAATGATCTCATAAAGAGAATGATTTAAGGTTGATTATTATGAACTTCAAAAGAAAAAAAAATTCCAGACAAAGAGGAACTCACACTCATGGTTGTGGCTCTAAAAAGAAAAGAAGAGGGGCAGGTCATAGAGGAGGAAGAGGTAATGCCGGTTCTGGTAAAAGAGCAGATGCAAAAAAACCATCTTTTTGGAAAGATACTAAAAGATATGGTAAATCTGGATTCACAAGTAAAGTAAGAAATGATGCTACAACTATTAATATAGCTGAACTTCAAACTAAAATTAATACTTTTATTACTAAAGGCAAAGCTAAATTGAATAATAATGTTTATTCTGTTGATTTATCATTATTAAAAATTGATAAATTGTTAGGTGCAGGAAAAATTTCAAGTAAATTTGAAATTAAAGTAAATTCTGCTTCTAAATTAGCTATTGAAAAGGTTGAAAAAGCAGGCGGAAAAGTTATTTTACCAACTGAAAAGAAGGTTGAAGTAAAAAAACCTATTGAAAAACCTGTTAAACCTAAAGTTGAGTAAGCTTTTCTTTAAGATTATGCTTATGCTACTTATTGATAAATAACTTTTTAAGAATAATTCACTTAATGTGATTACTATGGTGTCTGCATTTGATAAATTATTGTTTAATCTCCCTGAGGTTGAACATCCAAAAGAGAAAAAAGTATCTTTTAAAGTAAAACTTAAATGGACACTTATAACTCTTGTTGCATTCTTTGTTTTAGGATTAGTTCCTCTTTTTGGTGCTGATGCTAGTGTTATGCAGCAATTTGAATACTTATCAATTATTCTTGGTGCACAATTTGGTTCCTTAATCAGTTTAGGTATCGGTCCAATTGTAACGGCATCTATTGTTCTGCAACTATTAAATGGTTCAGGTATAGTTAAATTTGATCTTACTAGCGAAACTGGAAAGAAAAGATTCCAAGGTGTTCAAAAATTAATGGCTATATTCTTTATACTTTTTGAAGCTTGGATTTATGTTGCAGTTGGCGGACTAAAAGCAACAGCTGGTGTTTCGCCATTGTTAATAATTATCCAATTAATCCTCGGTGGTTTCTTGATAATGATGATGGATGAAGTCATAACAAAATGGGGATTTGGTTCAGGTATAAGTTTATTTATTGCGGCAAATGTTTCGCAATCATTATTCATCAGAGCATTAAGCTTTGTTAAAGCACAAGGCTCTGAGTTTTCAGTAGGTGCAATCCCTGCACTCTTCCAAGCTCTAGCGGCCAATGAGCCAACTCTTGCAGGATTAATGCTTGCAGGTTTGATATCAACTGTTGCAATATTTTTAGTAGTTGTATATGTTCAATCTATGAATGTTGAATTACCATTGAGTTATGGTAGAGTAAGAGGTTATGGTATTAGGTGGCCTCTTAAGTTTTTATATACAAGTAATATTCCTGTAATTCTTATTGCTGCTTTAATGGCAAACATTCAATTGTTTGGTAGAATGGCTGGTAATAACGGTTCTGGTGGAATCTTGTCTTGGTTGCAAGCTCCTCGTCTTATAGAAATGATGATTAAAGGAAATGTTGCACCGGTTCATTTTGCACAAGCTATAGTTTATCTTTTGATATTAATTGGTGGTGCAGTATTATTTAGTATGTTTTGGGTTCAAACTTCTGGTCTTGATGCAAGAAGCCAAGCAAAAAATATAATGAATTCAGGATTACAAATGCCTGGTTTTAGAAGAGATGAAAGAGTTCTTGAAAGAGTTCTTGAAAGATATATAAAACCCTTAACAGTTATGGGCGGTATTTCTGTTGGTTTACTAGCCGGTTTAGCAGATATTTCTGGTGCATTAACTAGTGGAACAGGTATTTTACTTACAGTTATGATAATTTACCAATTATACGAACAAGTTGCAAGACAACATATGATGGATATGAATCCTGCAATGAGAAAGTTCATG
>CAYLIL010000114.1:0-3158 GCA_964384045.1 uncultured Methanosarcinales archaeon | reverse complement strand
CTCCACTATAAATTGTATCGGGTGGTCTTTGTGATTGAAATTCTACTGTCAAAGCATTTACTCCTCCAACATAAGGGCTTTTACCAGTAACTTCTTGATTAGTGCAACCAGAAAAGATTAATGTTGCTGCAACTATTATTGTTAGTATAATTAAGTTTATATTTTTCATTTTATCCTCCTTTATATTACTTTTTTAAATAATACTTGTTTTTGTTCTGTTTGCATATAACCATACCAGAACTCGATTATTAATGGTGTTTGATAAGCTGATTGTATATTTGTGAATTCTAAATCATACATGCAAGTTATTATTCCTTCACCATTTTGATTTAATCTAATTTTTTTATCTCTTGGTGTGCAATCTAATACTTGATTTTCAATTCTAACTTCAAAACCTTGAACAACATTTTTATTTCTTGAAGTTAAGATTCCTTGTTTTGAATAAGGACTACATAATGCTAAATCTCCCCAATATAATATGTCTCCTTTTCCTACATTCTTTATATGTATGTTAAAGATTGATTTTTTTCTTGTGTTTTCTTGTTCAATTTTTGTTACTGCAACTGGTGCGCCTTGACTTGTTAAACTTAAATCTCTTGGTGTGCAAGTTTTTCTATGCTCACTCATTGGTTGTGGATCAATACAAACCATAGGTGAGGTAAAAGTAGCATAACCATAGCAATTAGTTAATAAGAATGTTACAGGATATTCTTCTAATCCTCTTGGCCAAGTATGCATTGTTGCATGATAATCAATATATTCTTGTTGTCCACCTGGATAATATTGGTAGTCTGCAGCTAATAAATATTCTCTTCCAAATCCAGAATGGAAAGGTAGTGATTTCTTTATTATTGCACTTAAGAATTTTCCATGATACATAAAATTAATATCAAATCCTGCTGGTGAATCAAAATCAAAACTTAATCCTTGAACTCCATCTCCTTGTTCGCCTGTTAAAGAAAAATCAAAATTATCTAACCATGTTGGTGTATTCCAATCTCCGATTTCTTCTAATAATAATCCAACATTATTAAAATCTCCATTCCAAGTGCCTTGGTTTGTACTAAAGTCAAATGATCCTCCATTGTTCATTGAGCATGATAATAATCCTACCCAATCTGAAAAGTCATCTCCTAATGAAGTTATATCAATTGCACAAGTTTCCCAACCATCTTCTCTATTGAGGTTTTGGCCTTCTATTGAAATTAGATTTGGATCATAACCAGAAATAAATGTTGCTCCATGAGCAAGACTTGTTCCTTGATTGTGAACTTTTACTCCAAATACAAATGAATTTTCATCTTCAGTTGCATCAAGGTAATAATACATTCTTGGATTTAAATTTTCAAAATTTGTTTCTACACCTGTTGTGCCTTGGTAATATTTTGCATATGAGCCACTAATTCCTGAGTTGTGGCTTTGGTTTTGTAGAAAACATCCTGAAATTAATAATGTTGATAATAAAATGCTAATAATTATTAGTATATTTTTTGAATTCATAGTTTACACCTTTATTATTGCATATTCGTATTTATATTTTATAAACTTTACTATATAATTATTATATAATAGGGTGGTAACTATTTATAATTAAAGTATAACTTAAATGCTAAACCCAAAATATTTATAAATAAAATCTTTGATTCTTATCGCTAACTTTATAATACCAATATATTATTATTAGTGTATTATTGCCATAGTATCATTTAAGATGCTATTATTTATCAGGGTGTGTGAATGACTGTTATTAAGAAACTAGAGATGAAGGGATTTAAGTCCTTTGGTAACAAGGTTGAATTAGAGTTTGGTAATGGTTTTAATTGTGTTTTAGGCCCTAACGGTTCTGGTAAGAGTAATGTTTTAGATGCTTTGTGTTTTGTTCTTGGAAAATCTGGTGCTAAGGGTTTAAGAGCTGAAAAAACAGGTAATTTAGTATATAATGGTGGAAAATCCAAAACTCCTTCTAAACAAGCTGAAGTTTCTATTTATTTTACAAATTACAACAAAGAATTCCCTATTGAAGGTCAAGAAGTTAAAATTTCTAGAATTCTAAAGCCAAATGGGCAAAGTAAATATAAAATTAATGATAAAACTGTTACAAGAGGCCAAATAATAGAACTTCTAGGTGCAGCAAGAATTAATCCAGATGGTTATAATATTATTTTGCAAGGTCAAATTACTCAAATGATTGAAATGTCTTCTGAACAAAGAAGAAAAATGATTGAACAAATAGCTGGAATTTCTGTTTATGAAGATAAAAAGAAAAAATCTCTAAGTGAATTAGACCGAGTTGAACAAAGAATAAATGAAGCTGAAGTTATTCTTGTAGAAAGAGACACTTATCTTAAAGAATTAAAAAAAGATAGAAATCAAGCTATGAAATTTAAAGAGTTAGATGATAAAATAAAAAAGAACAAAGTTACAGTTCTTACTTACAAGGCTGATGATTCTAAAAAGAAGGTAGGGGAACTTGAAAAACAGTTAACTAGATTTACTGAAGAAAATAAAAAGGCTGATGAAACAATAAAAACAAACAAAGATAAGATTCAAGAAAAAAATAAAGATATAGCTGCAATCAACCATGAGATTGAAGAGAAAGGTGAAAAAGATCAAGTTGCTCTTCATAAAGAAGTTGAAAAACTTAAAGTTGATTTAGCATTAAATAAGCAAAGAGTAACAACTCTTAGTTCTGAAATTGAGAAAATTAACACTAGAAAGAAAGAGTTAGAAATAACTAAATCAGAAATTAAGTCAAAGCTCGATTTAATTGAAAAGCAGAAGAAAGATAAAGCTGGACAAATAAAAACTAAAAGACAAGAATTAAAAAATATTGAAAAAGCTATTTCTGATTTTAGAAAAAAGAATTCTATTGATGGTGCTGCTGAAATAGACAAACAAATAACAGATTTAGATGCTAAGTCTGATAAAATTCAAGAAGAATTACATAAACTAAGAGAAGATCAACAAAATGTTGTTAGAGAAAAAGACAGAATAGAAATAATGCTTCAAAGTATTGATGAGAAAATAGAAAAAGTTTTAGATTTATCAAAGAAAAATAAAGAAGAGTTAAATTCATTAAAATCAAAAAAAGAATCATTCAAAGTAATAACAAAAGAATTAAGCACTGCATTATCAGAAAATTCTAGTTTAGCTTTACA
>CAYLIL010000113.1:0-3162 GCA_964384045.1 uncultured Methanosarcinales archaeon | reverse complement strand
ATTGCCTGAAGATTATTAATTAATAAAGCAATAGCAAAGATAATTATCCTTCCAATACCTAAACTATACTCTCTGAAAGTAAAATAAGTTATTAAGTTTCTTCTATGTTCGGCTTTATGATAAACAACTTTGTCTATAGACATACCAACAACAGACCTTGACAAACCATCAAAAAAGTTTATTAAGAAAAAACCTATTGGAAAAACCATAAAAATTCTAAGAATCCATAAAGGAAACTGAGTATACACACCTACCTTTAATGCCTTTTTATTATTTTTATCAACAAACTTACCAATAGCTGCAATCAGGAATATTGTTAATAAAGAGGTTAAGGAGAAAATCTTACCTAAAGAAAGAATACTATTTAAAGCAAGATATATGAATGCGGGCCAGAAATAAATAGCAACCCCAAAAGTTGCACCCTGGACTTGATATGCTAAACAATTTGCAAAAGAATCAGCCTTCATAACTTTCTTAATTGTGACTTTCTCTTTTTTCACTTTGAAGTCTGGCGTAAGAAATAAAGGCAGAGTTGAAACAAAAAGAATAACACTAGCTAATGTAAAAACAAAAGTAAAAGAAGTTAACTCAATTAAATAAGAACCAATTAAAGGGCCTAATGCAGCAGTGGCTATTGCAATTATTTTCAACACAGAAAGATTCTTACCTTCTTTATTATTAGTTGCAGCCTTTGTGAAATCCATATGAAATGCACCCCAATAGGCAGCACTCGCAATTCCAGAAAAGAATGCAGCGACAAGATATGGAAATCCTGTAGAAACCATATTAAGAAAAAAGTAGGTTACAATAAACATTATTGTTCCAAAAGCCATAACTTTCTTAACACCAATTCTAGCACACAATTGATTGAATGGAGTCATAAATATCATTATAAAAAAATAATGGACTAAAGCAAATAAGGCAATATCTCTTATTCCTAATCCACTAATTAAGAAAAATATTGGAATAAAAACTCCAACAAATGAATCTGCTAAATATTTTAAGAATACAGAAATATACAAATCATCTAACTCTTTATGATGAAGATAATTTACATATAAATGATGTGCATGTGATTTAATACTAAACATAATTCTTTATCCATATTGAATGTTTATTAAGGTTGTTGTTTGTTAGGATTAAAACAAACTATTTTAATTTGTCAAGTATCTTACAATAATCTTTATTTAATTTAGAGAATGCAAACCATTTCTTGCCTAAATCTTTTAATGAAGCTCCGAAATGATAAATTTCCTCATCAATTATTAAGAATCTATAATGACTTTTATCAAATTCTTTAACACTAAGGTTTTTATACTGAGAATTAAATTTTTCAATACTTAATTTTAATTTATTTGTAATCTTTTTTGTATAAATATTAACTTTAACATCTTTATTTTTATCAGAAAACAAACTTAATATGGTTTCATCAACATAATTATCAATTAAAATAATAGAGCTATTTGCATTCTTTATTAAATCACAAACAAATTTGTAAGCATCAAATATTTGCCCATCAAAAAATATTCCTTGCTTAGGCTTTTTCATCTCTAGTGCATCAAATACTTCTTTAAAATTATCATCATGCTCAATTAGTTTTTTATCAACATTATCTAATCTCATGAATAACCCTGTATTTCTAGAAATAAATTTTCTCATTGCAACAAAGGCTTCCATAATATTAATACTAACTTCAATAGCTTTCTTACTCCTTAAAATTCCAGAAAGCATTGCAACACCTTGCTCTGTAAAAACATAAGGCAAAGAGCCTCCCAAAAGCTTTTTAAAAGGTATCGCAGATTGCGATAGGTCTTTTAAATCTACCTTTTTTGACATAATCTCTTCAGCTTCGCTAAAAGTAAGCTGAAACATAAAACGTTCTGGAAATCTTTCAATATTCCTCTTGACCTGTTCTTTTAAACGAAATGATTTAACTTCATAAAGTTCAGCTAGATCTTTATCTAGGATAACTTGAATTCCCCTTAGAGTATGAATTTTGTTTCTTATTGAGTTAGTAATAGTAACTTTTTCCATTTCTTTAAGAAGCAATAACTGCTTAATATAAACTTACTAAGAAATTCCGAAAATTTTACGAACAAAATAAAACTAAAACAAATCCTTACTAAACATTCATTTTTTCTTCTTCTTAATCTTTATCACACTCAAAAATTAAAAATTTTTGGCGTGCTAAAATTTATATTACTTCTTTTTTTTAAATTTTATCATGTCTCCAAGAGTCATTGGCCCAGATTCAATCTGTTGCAGATTAACAGGTTTGTCATCAACTTGGTCTATTAAAGTTATGTGAAGGAATCTTTCTAGCTTTGCAGCAAGCTCCATGTTTGGCTCAAAGTGGCCAGACTCAATATTATGTAAGAGTGATTCTTTGATTGCCAGTTTTGTTGCAAGTTCTTTTTGCTTCCAACCTTTTTTCTCACGAGCATTCTTCACACGTCTACCATAATCAGAAGCAAGAACATCAATCGTTCTTGAAGGAGCAGCAGAACTACGTGAAGGTCTAACATTTTGAGAAACATATTCTTCTGGCTCAGCCGTTTCAAAAATTACTTCCTCAATAACTTGCCCAAGCTTAGCACATAGAGGGCAAACTCTCATTTCTGCACCCTCTATCATTGTTCTAAATATTCTTTCAGTTTGAGAACCACATAAATTACATACAGGCATTGAAACCCCCTCCAACAATTATGCAAAGTAATACATAATAATTTATTTTGTGATGATAACACAATAAAGTATTAATCCACCAATTATTATTTCTTCTGAACTTTGAACTTTAAGAGCTTTGTGTTTTTGATTCATTAACTCTATAAGCTTTTCTGGTTTTTGCATTAAAATTCCAATCTTACCAGTTGGTTTTAGAATATAATCAACTTGATATAAAAACTCAGAATATATTTTTTTAACCATGTTAAAGCTAGTTACTTTTGATTCAGAAGGAAGAATAGTTACAATCTTATCAACTTTTTCTTTATCAAACTTAGTGTCTAACCAATCAAGTGTAACTTTAGAAAACTCAATTATATCTAAAACACCAGCAACTTTAGCATTTGCTTTTCCATAATTAACATCTTTTAATAAATCAGAATAAGCAAAAACATTCTTTTTTAAAGATTTTAAATTTTTCTTAGCTTTAGTTTTTAA
>CAYLIL010000112.1:0-3272 GCA_964384045.1 uncultured Methanosarcinales archaeon | reverse complement strand
CAGAATTATTTTCATTGTTAATAAAAACTTTTTTTTAGTTTGTATAATAGTTTAAAAAATTATGAGGTATTGAATTAAAATGAAAAAAATAACAACTATGTTCTTAATAATTATATTATTGTTGCTATCTGGTTGCACAACTAGTAAAACTGCAATCATTGAAACAAATTATGGTGATATTGAAATAAAACTCTATGAAGATAAAACGCCAATTACCACTAAAAATTTTATTGATTTAGCTGAAAGCGGATTTTATGATGGATTAATATTTCATAGAATTGTTCCAGGTTTTGTAATTCAAGGTGGTTGTCCAAATGGTGATGGAACAGGTGGCCCAGGTTATACTATTGTAGATGAGTTTGATGATGAACTAAGTCATGATGCAGTAGGAATACTTTCAATGGCTAATGCTGGACCAAACACTGGTGGAAGTCAGTTTTTTATAACATTATCTCCTCAATCACAATTAGATAACAGACACACTGTTTTTGGTGAAGTTACTAAAGGTATTGAAGTTGTAAAAGAAATAGGTAGTGTTGCTACTGGTTCTATGAACAAACCACTACAATCTGTTGTGATTAAAACAATAAGAATAAAATAATTTTTTTTAAGTAAGTATCAATAAACATAATCAATGTTTATTGAGTATTTACATATTTTCTACTGCTTTTTGAATAGCTGGTAGAATTGCTTCTATTTCAGATTTACTCATACGTCCTAATTTACTAAATCTATAATTTTCAGAAGCATCTTTGTTTTCTCTTGAAATCTGAAGTTTTTTCTCACCTTCATTGTAAGACATTACACTAACTGTTATTCTTGTAGATTCAATGTCTTTACTTTCTGAAAATATTTGTTTATCTAAACTTTTGTCAAATGGCATTTTAATTTAAACCCCCTTATAATATATAGTATAATATATTATTTTATATATACTTATAATATTATTTATAAATGTTTGTATGGTTTTATGAAATTTAAAGGTTTAATGGTGCCTTCAAATCAATGTCTTTTGAAGTCTTTTAAGAACTCTTTAAGCTCCGCTGCACCCTCTTCCATCCTGAGCTTATAATCTAGGTTATCTCTTTTAATTGAGATATTTGAGGTGTTTTCTCTTATATAGGGCGGATTGATTTTTAATGTTTCTTTATTATATCTTTCTAATTCTGTTTTTCTAATATTCATATATATTGATATGGGAGTATCATATTGAACAAATTTCTTAATTAACTCATGAGCTCTAGTGTAAGACATTCCTTTCTTAATTTTAAGAATAAGGTTTGATAATATGTCAATGTGTCTTACATAAGATTTACCCATATCTTTGTAGAATGTTTTTAATTGATTTTTTTCATTGATGTTGATTTTAATATCTACAACTTTTAGTTTATTAATGTCGGCTGATTCCAATGCATCCAATGATTCTTCTTGAATATTTTCAATATCTTCACACATCTTTTCAAATTTGTCTTCACTATCTTGATCTAATACTAAGTTTTCATTTTTTTCTTCAAGAATTTTTTCTAAACTACTTTTTTCTGTTTCAAGATGAGATAATGTTCTGTTTGCAGTTTCTACACTTTTTTGAGTTCTTTCTAATTTTTGCAATATATACTTTGCTTTTTGTTTGTCATTTGTCAGTTCACTTTGGTAATCTTTTGTAAGATTATTTGCTCTTTCAAGTTCATGTTTTAATCCTTCTTTTGTTTCTTTTAAAGAATTAAGTGTTTCTCTTTCAAATAAACTATCATATAACTCGTCATGTTTTTCAAAATTATTAAAAAACTTATATAAGCCTAACTTAAATTTTTCACTAAAGCAAAAATTCTCTTCTAATTTCCCTTCTTCAATAAAAGGTTTCATTAATTCATTATATTGTGTTTTTTCTTCTTGTGCTAGTGTTTCTAGTTTTTTAATTAATGTGTTATTATAATTTTCTTTTAGTGTTACTTTGTTTTCATTTAGGTATTGTTTTATGTCTTCTCCACTCAAGATAATTTGTTTAAGATATTCCTTTGCAGTAAAGTCATGACCTATTTTTTTGATAACTTTA
Source organism: uncultured Methanosarcinales archaeon (assembly GCA_964384045.1). Lineage (GTDB taxonomy): Archaea > Nanobdellota > Nanobdellia > Woesearchaeales > CAYZNE01 > CAYZNE01. The sequence goes on along the minus strand of CAYLIL010000112.1, from coordinate 1,219 downwards.
ATATTTTGTATTATGTTATCAAATTCCTGGCTACTAAAAGAATAATTCTTTTCAGTTAAAACTTCTTCCAGTGTTTTCTCTTCATTAAGTTTTATTTGTTTATCTTTTTCTTTTTCCATAACCTAAGAAATATTGTTGGGTAATAAATAAGTATCTGAAGTTTTTTCGGAATATTTATGGTATTCTCGGAAGAAAGGGTTAGAAAATGATTTTTATTAAATTACTAAAGAAATGAAATCCATCAAATCCGGGTATTGGTAGCATATTAAATATAAATAAGAAAAGATTTACTTTTTTTGTTAAGATTAACATAAACATTGTTTTTCTTTTTATTTGTAATTTTTTACGTTTAGCATAAACAAAATATAAACTTACTAATCCAAATATTAATAAATTAACTCCTGGACCTGCAAAAGCAATAAATACAGATTGCAAATGTGTTGCGCTAGCGCTGAAACTAACATATGCGGGAACTAAAAATATAAAACCAGGAATAATAAATCTTAATATTAATGCAATAAAAAGCCAAATATATGCTGCGTTAAAACTTGCACTTAAACCAAAGCTCATTGCAACGAATTTGTGCCCAAATTCATGGAAAATAATTGCTGGCGCAATAATAATTATTGCATTAAGAAAACCTTCTTTATTAAAGAACTTTTTTTGCATCATAGCAATAAGATTGTTTTTTCTTTCTATTTTGAAAAAATCCATAAATATAAAGCCTATTATTGCTGTCATTATAATTATCTCAATATTTCTTTAATACTTAAGATTACCATTTTAGTTAGCTATTATTTTATTAATAAATACATAGAAGCTTTGCCAGAGGTTTAGATTAACTAATTTAATTGTTGCTTCTTGTTGTTCATTAAATTTTTCTCCAATATCATTTTCCCAATTAATATTAATATAGAATGTATTGTCTCCCTTGTATAATTGTTCTCCTTTTATTCTAAGATTTATTGTTTGGTCAACATCCATGCTGTCAAAATACCAATATTTTTCCATTCCAGATCCAACAACACTTAAATTAAGTTTTTTTGGTCTGCTGTTTGATTCAGTAGTTATGTTTGTTTGAATAAAAAATTTGTCTTTGAATTCTACTTCTTCTGGATTGTTAATTTTAACTTTTATTAATGGTTGGTCTTTTACATTGAAATTTAAATATTCGCTTTTCTTAAGATCCTTGTTTTCTATTGTTACTTTATGCACTTGC
>CAYLIL010000111.1:0-3373 GCA_964384045.1 uncultured Methanosarcinales archaeon | reverse complement strand
AAGTAAATCCTCCTAAGGATTGTATTTATTGGAATAAAAAAACAATAATTGCTCCAATTATTGTTAAATGATGTGGTAATTTAGTTAATTAAGAATTTGTTTAAATAGTTGCTTTATTACTCTTTCTTATCTTTTCTAAACTTATCAAAAGTTTCCATTAAATCTATGACATACTTACCATCTTCTAATTTATAGACCATTGGATGATTTTTTTTGAATAAGTTAACCAAGTCAAGTTCATACTTGCCTGGTTTTAGAATATTAATTGATTCGATGTCAAGAACAATAGGTAATTCTTTGTCAATTTCATTACCAACAATGTCATAAACATCTTTTTCTATTTGCTCTTTTTCTTTAGAAGTTAATTCTTCAACAACTTTTCTTTTTTTCTCAAGAGCTTCTTTCTTGATGTAGAAAAACATTTTTCCGCCACATTCAGCACAGCCTTTTAAGATGACTTTTGTTCCGTCATCATACACTTTTCCGCACTTAACACATTGATGTGGCATTTTATTTGTTTTAAATTAATTTTTTATCTTTTTCTTTTTTTTCTTACTCTTTTTTCACTCATTAATAACTGTATTTTCCCTGGGTTTTGTTTTATTTCTTTAATTATATTTGCAGGGCCAATTACTGTGAATCCTGATTCTTCTCTGAAAAGCAATTTCATAACGCCTTCTTTGAATCTATTTACTTTCTTTGGAGTTATAGATCCAATTTCTATACCTTTGAAATCTTTATCTATAGATTCCATTGTTCTTCTTATTAGTTCAGCTTCTTCTCTACTTTTTAGTTTTCCTTCTAGAAGAACTATGTTTTGTCCTTTCACCAGTCTAAGTAATTTTCTAACTCTTTGATCTGAATCAAGTGATTGGATTTCCGCATATGGAACAAATTGAAATGTTAACATTTTTTCTCACACCATTTTATACAAGCTTAAACATTGAATCATATAATTCTTCAACCTGCTTGCCATATTTTGCACTAATTCCTATAACCTCATACTGAGGAAATGCTGATTGCAATTTTTTAAGATTAGATTTTTTTAGGTCAATCTTATTACCTACAACTAAAACTGGGATTTTTCTTGCTTGTAAATTACCCATAATAGTAATATTAACTTGGCTGTATGGGTCAATTGTGCTGTCTAAAACAACAATAACTGCATCCATGTCATCTAACCATTTAATTGAATCAATAACTCCTTTTGTTGCTTCTTTAGCTCTCTCTTTTGCTTTGCTTGCTTTCATTCCTTTTTTTAGGAAATCTTCATAATCAATTTTAGTAGCAATTCCTGGAGTATCAACAAGATTAAATTTTAGTTCTCTACCTGATTTATTCTTAATAGTAACTTCTTCTTTAACTTGGATTTCTCTTGTTTCGTGAGCAACAGATGAAACAGTTCCCATCTCTTCACCAAGCCAATCTTTACAAATTCTATTAGCTAAAGTAGTTTTTCCGCCGTTTGGAGGGCCATATAATCCTAATTTTATCTTTTTCCTTTTCTTAAAGAAGCCCCTTAGAAGCTTTTTGAAGAAGAATTTTAATTTTACCATTTATTCACTCTCTTATATCTTATTAATTACTCCAAACCCCTTTTTTATATAATATCAGTAATGTGGACTTTTATATACTTTTCTATTTGTTGCTTTAAAAGCCTATAGCAAGGTTTAAATATCTTCATTTTATTTATAAGAAGAATATTAAAGATCATTTTGCTAGCTATCCAACTATAAAGCATTGCTTTAGAAATATTAAGGGGCGTAGTTTAGTTAAGTTTCTACAAGTATTTTAGTTTGATTAAGGATTATTTGTGAAATATTTAATAATTTGTCAAATGTTTGACTTTTCAATGATAATGAAACTCCATATTGTTCTGATTCTCTAATGTTAATGATTGTTGGTGATTCTTGTATTTCTTCGTTATTAATAAGTTTAACTTGTTCTATTAAATCTTTATTTAAACTGATTTTATTGTCCTCTATAAATTGGTAAATTAAGGCAAATGAGCATTCTTGATTCCTGCTTTCATACCCAAATTTATTAATAATTGCAAGCATACAATGGTAGATTGAGTAGAATGCAGCTGATGCAGACCAATCAGAATATCCTATTTTTTTGAAATCAATAACAGCATTTAGATTATGTTCTGCTTTTTTTATATGTTTCTGGATTAATACTTGGTCTGTTTTAACTTTAATTAATCCTCTATGTTTATTAGTTTCTTTTAGTTCTTTCTCTGCTTTTTTTAGGCACCAATTAACTTTGTTTTTGTTGTGAGGCATCTTGGATTATCTCTATAATTTTTTTATATCCAAATATTATTGTGCCTTCATTAAGTGCATTCATAATTATTCTATCTTTTTTCTTGATATTCTCTTTAAGATCTTCATTTGTTTGTTTTATTAAATGAATTTTTTGGATATTTATTTTATTAAGCTGGTTTTTAATAATATTAACTTTCTTATTTTTTGAGTGGTTAAGGCTTAATAAAAAATCTATGTCTTTAAATTCGGACTTTCTTAACACTGAACCGAAAATTATTCCAATTTCAGAACTTTTTTCGAATTTTCTTAATTCCTTAATCCACTTTTTTATAGTTGGGTTGCTTTCTTGTGCTTCTTTCTGTAGTGTAAGTTCTATAAATGTTTTAGTGTATTGGTTATTAAGATTAGGTTTGTAAAAAATAGCTTTTCCAAATTGTTTTCCTGTTATTAAATTTTGTTTTTCTAATTTTTTTAATATTTTTAATGTTCCCATTGAACTTAACTTTACTTTTTTACTTAAGCTATTTGCATTATAATCTGTGTAAATATCTTTAAATAAAACCTTCATTATTTTTATTTCATTGTTAGTTATTGATTCCATCTAAACTTCTAGGTTATATGATTACACTTGTAGTTTATATACTTTTCTATTTGTTGCTTTAAAAGTCTATAGCAAGGTTTAAATATATCAATTTATTTATAATTTATATTATATTTACTTGGAGGAATTAGAAATGGGAGATGATGATGCTGATACTATTGTAAGTTATGCTAGGAAATTAGGTGTGGCTCTTGGTTGGCCTAGTAATAAATATTTAGAGCTTACAAATAAAGTTGATAATGATGGATTTATGCCGAAAGAAGTATTCTTGCAACTTAGTGGACAAAATATTCCTGCATTAGATAAAAGGGTAATTGCTTTAGAAGAAGGAGTTGTTAAAACAAAAGGTCAACTTATTCTTGTTGCAAACCCTCATGCTTATTTTCTTGGTTCAGATAATCCTGTTCCTCAGGAAGGAGGATATTTTGATATTGGTGTTCTTTCAGATAATGAAAATGACAAGATAAAATATGGTGGTTTTGATGAATGTGCTGGTATTATTATA
>CAYLIL010000110.1:0-3405 GCA_964384045.1 uncultured Methanosarcinales archaeon | reverse complement strand
TTAATCTTGCCTTTTGAATTAGCACCATTACAAATTGTTATCACTCCAATAATTTTCAAAGGAAAAGAAAAAATTGTTCTTGAAAAAGCAAAAGAAATAAAGAAAAAACTAAATAAATATATTGTAAAAGTTGATGATAGAGACTATGTTAGTAGCGGAGAAAAATATTCTGAATGGGAACTTAAAGGGGTTCCTATTAGGATTGAAATCGGCCCAAAAGATATAGAAAAAAATCAAGCAGTTATAGTTAATAGGTTAACAGGTAAAAAAGAATTTGTTTCAATGGATTTATTAAAAGAATCAGTTGACAATATTGCTGTTAATTTTACTAAAGAATTGAAAAAACTACACAATGTTAAGTTTGAAGAGAATATTCAAGATGCTGAAACTTTCAGTGAAGCTAAAAAAATAATTGATTCTGCTAAAATAGTTAGATGTGGTTTTTGTTCAATAGATAAAGATGGTTTAACTTGTGCAACAAAAATAGAAAAAGAAACTAATGCATTTGTTAGGGGTTCTCGAGTTAAAGAAGAAACTAAAGAATTTGATAAGTGTATTGTCTGTAATAAACCTGCAACTAAGACTGTTTATCTTGCAAGAAGTTATTAATCATTTCTTTATTGTAAGTGGTATTTATTCCTTGTTTGATATTTTTAATTTGTTCTTTATATTCTTGTATTTTCTCATTTTCACTATCAAATCTTAAAGAAATTAGTTTATCATATATTTTAAGCAGATTTTCTTCTTTATCTTTATTAAAAATAGTAACAAAAACACTATTAGTAGAACCCTGCTTAAACTTAACATAAAAACCTAATTTAATAAGAGTAGCAGAAGTATAATTTATATTATTAGTTAATTTATCCTCTATCACATCTGAACTAGTCATGCTAATGGTAGACTCTCCTTCTTTAGAATATTCTTGAGGCTTCAAAATTACATCAATACTTTTTTCTAAATTAGCTATAAAATCAATATTTTTTTGATTTCCTTTATTATCATTAGTAAACTCATAAGAAAAATTGTATTCAAACCTAGTAAAACTATTTTCAGTTAATGAATAATCATATGATAATTTATCAAACTTCATAGAAGAGAAGAATAATATTAGTATTATAAACATTTCTATTGTTTTTTTAATAATTGTTAATTTTCTGGAAACAAAAAATTTCTAAACTCGAACAAGAAGTATTAAGTAAATGGGGGTAGCACCAAAACATTTATATAAAGTAAAGTGATTCTAAGTCACATAAAGTTAGCTAAGGTGATTTATATGGTTTCAATGAGTATAACTGTAAACGAATATACTGCAAGAGTATTAGGTGTTGTTAAAGAGAAATTTGGATTAAAAGATAAAGCTAAAGCATTAGATAGATTTGCAGATATGTTTGGTGAAGAATTTGTAGAAAAAAAAGTAAATGATAATACAATGAAAGAAATGGTTAATGATTGCAATAACTGGGAAAAGAAACATAAGTTTAAAAGAAAAATGTCTATTAATGAATTAGATAAATTATGCAATATTAATTAGAGGTAAAAATGTTCGACTTTGATATCTCTAATGAATTGAAATTATTAATAAGAAAACTTTCTAAAAAAGATAAAGCAAAAGTATTAATTCTAAATAAAAAAATTAAAGAAATAATAAATAATAACAATAAATCAATAGATAGATATAAAAATTGCAGATATGATTTAAAAGATTATAAAAGAGTTCATATTGATAAAAGTTTTGTCTTATTATTTAAAGTTAATAAAGAAAATAATATTATATTCTTTTGGAGATTAAAACATCATGACGATGCATACTAACAAAACACCTGCGTAACATAAATTTCGCTCTCATTCGAGATTGCAACACCAATTCCTTCTCTTGTGTGGTTTCCATTGAATAAGTTTTCTTTATGGCCTTGGCTATTAATCCAACCAGTAACTATTTTTCTGGATATGCTTTCAACACTATTCAATTCAAATAATTTGTTTTCATTGTCATCTAATGTTGTTTCTTTGTTGTATATGCTTGTTTTGTATAAGTTCTCTGCTAAGCCTACTTCTACTAATAAACCATGATATTTTTTGCATTCATAACCTGCTAATTTTCCTCTATCAGAAACATCTAATGCATCTGGGTTAATATGATCCATAAATTCTCTATCAATCATATCTTGGCTGTGTGCTCTTGCAATCTCTGAAAGTTTATTATCCTTAATTAATGTTAATAATTTGTTTTCTTGTCTTTTAATATTAACAAGTTCATGTATTTCTTTTTCTAATTCACAAGATTTATTGTTTTCATCACAAATTATTTCTTTATCAATTGCTCTTGTTGAGAATGTTTCTGAAAGAATATCATTGATTGTTCCAGAATAAGTTATTAAGAAAATAATTAAAACTATTATTAAATATATTATTAATCTTTTATTTTTCATTTTTTTTCTTTTTTATGTTGTAAATAAGAATAAACTACTAAGTATATGATTACTATAAATATTGTAATTAAAAGAATTACTATTGAATAATCTGGAACAAGTAATGTTAATGCTAATATTATTGCAAATATTCTAAATAATTTTCCTCCTAATCTATGTGTTTTTGCCCAAACTTTGTCTGAAGATAGTGTCCAAGGTGTTCTTATTCCAATAAACCAATTCCTTTTGCATTTTGGTAGTATTATTCCTAAAAAATAAAATAATACTGCTACTCCAAGTATAACTGGATAATTCATGTTGAAAGCAACACCAACATTAGCTAGTATTGTTAATATATGAACATATAATAAAAATGCTATAATAATAAATATTGTTAAATCATAATATTTCTCAAACTTTTTTATATTTCTTTTTAATGGATCTAGTTTTGGTAGAAATATAAGTAATAAGAAACATGCAATCATAATTAATGGTGTAAGAAAGATTCCCCAAAACCTTGACATGTAACCATCAACTTCTCCTTTTTCATTCCAATGACTAGCAACTTTTTCTGGTAGAATGTTATATATTGATATTGCAATAAGGAAAGAAATAATAATTAGTGCTATTATTGATATGTGAATTTTTTTCATAATCTAAATTATTATTTAAATTATTTATAAAGTTTTTAGTAATTTTGGCTATTGTGAAAGCACTTATTGTTCAGTATAAGAAATCAAGTTCATCAGACGTAACTGTAACGTGTTTTTGAGTTGATTTACTTTGATATGTTGTTGACTTAGTTTTAGTTTCTTCTTTAGCTTTAATATTCTTATTAAGTTCTAAAGCTTTGTTTAAATTAATAATTCCACATTCAATGCATACGCAGAAAGGTCCATACTTGCCTTTTTTAATTTCTAACCAAGAACCACAGGCACATTTTAAATCTAAGAATCGAGCTTTGTGTTGTGAGCAAACCGGAATTCCTTGCTTGTTT
>CAYLIL010000109.1:0-3426 GCA_964384045.1 uncultured Methanosarcinales archaeon | reverse complement strand
AGGTATTTCTTTTCCAAATAACATTTTTGTTACTTCTGGCCTTATCATTCCTGCACCACCTAATTCTACCCAAGCTTTTTTCTTTTCATTAAAGTATTCCACTTCTACACTTGGTTCTGTGTATGGAAAGTGTGCTGGTCTTATTCTTATTTTGTTGTGACCTAGTTTTGCATAAAATTCTTTTAAGTATCCTAATAAGTGTGTAAAGTTTGCATTTTCATCTACAACTATTCCTTCTACTTGATGTAATTCAAATAAATGTTTCCAGTCCATTGATTCATTTCTATAGACTTTACCTACTTTAAAGAATTTTTTAGGTAAATCTTTTTCTTTAAGATTAGCAATTTCTAAAGCTGATAAAACTGTTGTGTGAGTTCTTAGCAGAACTTTCTGTGAAACTTCTTTACTAAAGTTTGTTCTCCATCCCTTAGAATCTTTATCTCCTTGTTCATGCATCTTTTTAACAATATTAAATATCTTTGGAAGTTTTGCTGCTTCTACATCTAGATAGAAAGTATCTTGCATCTCTCTTGCTGGATGATCTTGTGGAACGAATAAGGAATCTAAGTCCCAGAAAGCAGATTGTGCTTTTGTTCCTTTCATTTCCTCAAAGCCCATAGCAGTCCAAATTGATTTTATGTCATCTATTGCTTCATTAACAAAATGTTCTTTTCCTATATTTATTAGAGGAACATCAGCGTGAATATCATATGGTCTAAACTTCATTTTTTGCCATAAACCTGATTTTAGAATTTCAGGTGAAAGTTTTTCTATATATGCCTGACTAAACATCTTTTGTTTAATTATATCTGTAAATAATTTTGTTGTTTTAATTGTGTAAACATTCTTTGTTTCTAATTTTAAGAAGTTCTTTCTTGATTTTAAATTATTTAATGCAAATCTTTCTTCATCAACTAAACTGTTTTCATCTAGTGGAAAATCTTTTTTCAAGAATTTTTCTTCTAATGATTCTTTTAGTAATAATTTTTCTCCAACTGGAGTTATTTTTAAGATTAAACCTTTACTTGTTTTCTCAGTAGTGATTGCAGCTTTCTTTTTTAGTAAACCTATACTAAATCCAATTACTTCACCAAATTGATTTTTTAGAACTGGTAAAGAAGCTTGTTTTTTCTTTTTTAAGAATAGTATTACTTGTTTTTCAGGTAAACCCTTATCTTTTACTAATTTACCATTTATATCAAGAAATATTAACTTTTTCTTTTTAGTTATTAATTCTATTATTTTCTTATTACTTAGCCATTGCAAAGCTCTCATTACTTCAATATGTTTTAATCCAGAAGCATTTTGTAAAGCATTAAAATTTAGTGGTTTTTTTGATTTCATCACTTGCAGAAGTTTTCTTTCTAATGGATGCAGTGATTTTATTATATTACTTATATTAATAGGCATAATTATACTTAATTCAGATTATTTATAAGTGTTTTTATAATAATATAGTAAAGAATTTAAACTATTTATAAATAGTAATTACTATGCCACATGATAGCTTCAAGCAAAGTAAAGGAACTCATTTAGATAAGTTAAGTTTACCTGATAAATCTAAGAAAGGTGAAGTTGATGAATTACTTAAACCTTTAATTAAACTTATTAATTCTGATGATAATTATTTTACAACTAGCTCTTGCTCTGGTAGAATTATGGTTTTGATTCCTTCTGAAGTTAAACAAGATGTTAAATGGTTATTCTTTTCTCATGAAGAGGTTGATGCTTCTGATTTAATTAAAAAGATTAATAATTTTGCTTCTAAAAGCAAAGATGAGTTATGGTTTAAACTCGAAGGTTTTATTCTTCATATTGCTTGCAGAGATATTGAATCTGCACAAAAATTATTGAATATTGCTAAAGATTCTGGTTTGAAAAGATCAGGAATTATCTCTACTGCTTCAAAAGTTATGGTTGAAATTATTTCTTCTGAATTGTTGGAGACGCCTATTTCTAAGAATGGGGAATTAATGGTCGAAGATAATTATTTAGAGTTCATCATTGATGAAGCTAATGCTAAACTAAGAAGAACCCATAATAGAATTAAGAAGTTGGAAGACGCAGTTAAGTTAATAAAAAAATAAAAACTAATTATCTACCCATTCAAGGTTCTTAAAAGGATATTTTGTTGCAATCAGTATGATATCTATTATCCACCAGATTGAACCTCCAATGCCTAATGTGATTAACCCAACAATTAATTTTAGTATTCCTAAACCAACATGACCCATTATGAATCTGTCTACGCCTAAGCCACCAAAGATAATAGACATTACTAATGTTAAAACCCAGTTTACTTTTCTTTTTTTAGTTACCATTTCTTTATTTAGAAGTTTAATATTTAAAAAGTTATTTACCAAGAATCTTCTTCAAAAAGCTTTTTTGAGGTTTATCTTCAATCTTTTCTAGCTCTTTGATTAACTTTTTATGTTTAGGTTTAAGCTTTTTAGGAACTTGTATGTTTATCTTAACTAATTGATCACCATGAAAATGTCCATGTAAGTGTTGGATTCCTTTGTCTCTCATTTTGAAGATTGTTCCAGGTTGCGTTCCTGACGGTATCTTTAATATTGTTTTTCCGTGTAAAGTTGGAACTTCTATTTTGTCACCAAGAACTGCTTGACTATATGAAATAGGAACTTCTATAATTATATCATAACTTCTTCTTTTGAAATATTTGTGTTCAGTAACATAAACTTCTAAATATAAATCTCCAGGAATTCCATCTTTAGGTGCAGCATCCCCTTCACCTTGCAATCTTAATCTTGAAGCATTGTCTATTCCAGCAGGAATTGTTACTTCTAATGTTTTTTTCTTTTTTATAGTTCCATTTCCTCTGCAAACAGAACATATATTTTCTATAGATTTTCCTTCTCCACTGCACTCATGACATGTGCTTGCTGTTTGGAATGCTCCGAAAGGAGTTCTTCTTACAGAAGTTACTTGCCCTGTTCCATGACAGGTTCCACAAGTTTTGATTCCTGTTCCACCTTTACCTTCACAAGCATCACATCTTTCTTGTTTGTTTAGGCTAATTGTTTTTTTTACTCCGAATGCCGCTTCTTCTAATGTTATTTCTATCTGAAATAATAAATCATTTCCTTTGTAAACTCTTTTCCTAGATCTTCTTTGACCGCCAAAGAATTGTTCAAAAATATCTCCAAAATCTGAAAATCCTCCAGAACCTTGTGAAAATCCAGAAAAACCAGATCCTCCCTGTTTGAAAGAATCAGAACCATATTGGTCATACTGTTGACGTTTATTATCATCACCAAGAACAGATGCAGCTTCATTTATTTCTTTGAACTTTGCTTCTGCTTCTTTTTGATTATCTTTGTTTAAATCAGGATGATGTTTTTTTGCAAGTTTCTTGTAAGCTTTTTTAATTTGCTTTGTCTCTGCGCCTTTATCAACCCCTAGTAC
>CAYLIL010000108.1:0-3432 GCA_964384045.1 uncultured Methanosarcinales archaeon | reverse complement strand
TTAAAACTTTTAAGAGAAAATTAAAAATACACAAGTATATAAATTCAAAAGAATTTCCAAAAATCATGACATTGACAGAAGTTGTTGAAGAAATATTAGATAAAAAATTAGCAGATAAAGAGTATAAATTAGATGAAGAAGAAAGAAACTTAATCTATGAAGAAATTCTTCTAACTAATATAGAAATTAAACATAGTGGTTATTTATCAAGATTATTAGAACAAGGAATAAAATTATTAAAAGAGAACAACCAAAATAAAAGAATAAATAATAACCTATATGATCATGCTGAAATTATTAAAAGATTGTTATTAATTAATGATTACCAAACCCCAATAATTAAACCAGTAGACGAACACTCAGAAACAAGAGCAAAGGCTATTAATTATTATTCAAAAAAATTGATTTGCCTATTAACAAGCTCTTATAATCTAATAAAATCTAAAAATCTTAGAGAAAAGATAACAGAAGAATACATAATAAAAGGAATAGAACAATCAGCACAATCAATAAAACTAGCAGAAACAGAAAAAACAACATTAGAAGCTAAACTTATTTATGTTAGTTTTACTAGAGAATTATGTTTCATAAAAGATAATGAAAAGTACATTAAGAAATCAATATCCTATCTCAATACATTAAAAAAGCAAGATTATACTGAACAGAATTATCAGAAAAGAATAAGAAAAAATATAATCTTTTTTGGAAGATTAAATAAAAAACAATTAAATCATAAAACTAGATTTAAAAAAAAGAACCCTAAGAAAAAAGACTATAAATACTTCAAAAAACATTAATCAATCTTCTCAATTAAAATCTTTCTAACTAATTTACCATCTGCTTTACCACGAAGTTCAGCCATGCACAAACCCATTAGAGCATTCATAGGAGCTTTAGGGTTTTTCTTAATAACACCGTCAATAATAACTTCAACTTCTTTAACAGATATTTTCTTAAATTTAGAATAATCAACCTCTTTTCCTTTAGCTTTCATAACTAAAATCTCAAAAGAACATTCTTTGCTAATTGATGAAGAGTTTAATTCATTAAGTATTTCATTAGAAAAAAGAGAAATATTAATATCAAGAGAATATCTTTTTTTAATTTCTTTAGGGTAATCAAGTAAGAATTCAACGATGAACTTAGGTTTAAGGTTGCTAAACTTTGAGATTAATTCTTGAATATTAATATCTTTCTTAAATAAAAGTTTAGCATCAGATTCCCTAATGCCATAATTTTTGTAAAGTAATTCATACTGATTAGATAATAATTCTATTAATGGTAGAGAATCAATTTTATCTTTAGTAATTAAAAAATCTGGAACATCTGTTTCAGGGTACATTCTCGCTGAACCAGGCATAGGCCTTAAGAAAGTTGAGGTTCCATCAGCTAAAGGTTTTCTAACTTCTTTAGATAATTTTAACTCCGTTAAGTATTTTTTAACTTCATTTATAGCATTCAAAGCTTTAACTTCTTCCTCGGCAATTAGAATAAAAGCATCGTCTTTAGAACAACCTAAAAAATCATAAATGTGACTTACTTCATTTTGAGTTATGCCATAAGCAGGCAATTCATCGCTATGGAATAATCCTTTAACACCTAAAACTTTTACACGACCAGCAATTTCAGTACCAAATCTTCGGCCAGGTGCAATTAATAAACCAAAAAAACCTTTAGCATTGCTTACTTTCAAAGCAAATATTTTTCCTTTATCTTTAAAAGCATTTTTTATTATTTTAGATGATGAATTTTCTAAAATCTTTGTAATTTCAGTAGGATCAGAAACAGCCATACCAATATTTTTTAACTCAGCAAAAATTTTATTAAGGTTTTTCTGACGCATAACCTCATAACTAACAAAAGTAGGAATTAAATCAAGTTGCTGTGCACCTTTTATTTCAACACGAACACCTCCTTTAATAGAAACATTAACATCCTGCCTTATAGTTCCAATACCTCTCTTAACCTTTCCTGTGCTTCTAAGAACCATTCCAATAAATTCAGAAACTTCTTTTGCTTGATTAGGAGTTTTAATATCTGGTGCAGTCGCTAACTCAATCAAGGGAACCCCCAATCTTGATAGATCATAAACACTAACCATCTCATTTTTGTCAGAAACATAATCTCTTATTTTTTTACATGCTTCTTCTTCTAAACAGATAGCCTCAATTCTAACATTTTTTTCCTCAAGTATACCATCAACCGCAACCATTCCAGTCCTCTGAAAACCACCAGTATTAGAACCATCAACAACGATCTTTCTCATAAAAGTAAGCTTATCAACAATTTTCATATGAAAATATTTAGCAACTTCTAAAGTAATATCTAAAGCTTCTTTATTAACATTGTGAGGAGGTTCTTCGTCTAATTCTACAAGACAAGAAGTATTATTAAATCCATAATATTGGTTTAATTTTCCTTTTCTGCTTTCAAATTTAGCAGCAGCATCAATTTCTCCAAGTTCACTTTTAGAAACCCTTAATTTTCTGTTAATAATAAAATCAGGTTTAAAATAATCAACATCTTCGTGATTTAGAAGTTTACAATTACAAAATAATTTATTAGTATTTAATTGCTGGTGTATTTCTAACCCACACTTTAAACCTTCATCAAAATAATCTAATTCTTCATCTATGATAGTAAGTTTTTTTACTTCAAGGCCCATATCAGTCACACCAGTTTTTCTCATATAAGTCACGACTTATTTTCTCACCAATAAAATTTCTTTGCCACATTTCATTTTTTATTTCTGAATAAGAGAAATTAGATAATAACCAAGCAAGTTTGATAAAAGCAGTTTCTGTAATTGTTGCTTCAGCCTCAAGAATTCCTGCATTCTTTACAGTCCTGCCATAACTATAAACATTAAGGTTTGTACTGCCATTGATACATTGTGTTGTAATAACAACAGGTTTTTTCTTTGTAAATTGAGTTAATGCATTTAATATTCTTTTATTTTCATTTGTAATTTTACCATCTAATTCAACAGGCATATTCCCTAAACCAGTTCCTTCAATTATAAGTCCATCAAAATCTTCATATTTTGAGATTTCTTCTGCAAACATATTTGGGTGAGCTCTAATTATTCCTATTTTTATATCTGTTCTAAAATAGGCAGGTTCAAACAGAGGTAAAACTTCATCACTTTCTTCTAAATCCAAATATTCAATCTTACTATTTTCTACTTTAGCAATTGGTAAACTATTAATTTGTCTAAAAGTATCTCTTCTGCTAGAATGCATTTTTCTAAGATTAAAACCAGAATAGATTGAACAAAAAGTATCATTAGATGAACCATGCATTGATGCAAATACTCCTGTATAACTATCTTTTCGCTTAGTTTGATCAACTATAAATTCAGCAGCAGAAACTACATTTAATATTGAATCACTACTTGGCCGATCACTAGATCTTTGCGAGCCAACAAAAACT
>CAYLIL010000107.1:0-3462 GCA_964384045.1 uncultured Methanosarcinales archaeon | reverse complement strand
AAATTACTTAGTAAAAAAGAAGATGAATCAAAGCTTAAAGCTAAATCTTCTTCAATAAGAGAATCCCTTGCTGGTGGAACTGCAATCAGATCTATTCTAGATAATAAATCTCAATTTGGTGAAGTTTATGGAACTGTTTCTGATCTTGGTAATGTAAAATCAAAATATGCTCTAGCATTAGAAGTTGCAGCTGGTGGAAGAATAAAAAGTGTTGTTGTAAATAGTTCAGATACTGCTGCAAAATGCATTAAATTTCTTAAAGAGAAAAGATTAGGGATTGCAACTTTCTTACCAATGGATAAAATTAATTCTCCTTTTATTAAAACAGAAATAAGAAATATAAAAAAGCCAGGTGTTCATGGTCTTGCTCTTGATTTAATTGATTATCAACCTAAATTTAAGAAAATATTTTCTTATGTTTTCGGTAATACTCTTGTAGTTGATGATATTGATACTGCTAGAAAGATTGGTATTGGTGGAACAAGAATGGTTACCCTTACAGGTGATTTAGTTGAAACAAGTGGTGCAATGCAAGGTGGACACAGAGTTAAACAGCGGGGTTTAGGTTTCCAAGAAAAAGAAGTATCTCAAGAATTAGAAAAGTTAGAAAAAGAGATAGGCAATATTGAAATAATAATTAGTTCTTTAGATCAAAAAAGATCTGATAATGAAGAATTAATTCAAAAATTAAGAGTTGAAAAAGCTGAGCTTGAAGGAGACATTATTAAGTTAGAAAAAACATTACATATTGATTCTGATGATCTTGATGCTTCAAAGAAAGCTAAAGAGAATTTAGCTAGTGATGAAAAAGATCTTGATAAAAAACTTGATCAAGCTCAAGATAAAATATCTGTAAAGTTAAGTGAATTAACTCAATTAAAAATAAAAAAGCAAGAACTAAGAGAAAAAATATCTAGGTTAAATAATCCTACAAAAATCGCTGAGCTTAATACTCTTGAAGAAAAGAGGACAGAGTTTAAAATGAGAATTCTTCAATTAGAAGGTGAAACAAAGAACTTTGATTCTGAAGCATCTTCAATCTTAAAACCAGAATTAGATAATATTGAAAAAATCTTAAAGCAACATTCTAGAGAAGATATTGATTTTGTAAAAGAAAATAAGTCTTTAGAATCCTTAATTAAATCACAAGAAAAAGATCTTACAGAAAAGGAAAAGAAAGAAAAGAAATTCTATGCACAATTCAAAGAATTATTTACTAAGAGATCAAAGATTTCAGATGAAGTTTCTAGATTAGAAAGTAAGGTATTTAATAATAGCACAACTATTAAAGTTAATGAAGCTAAACTTAATGCAATCAAACTTGATTCAGCGAGAATAAAAGCAGAAATTGCTGGTCTTGAGCAAGAGATGAAACAATTTGAAGGTGTTGAACCTTTCAAAGAAAAAGAAATTTCAAAAATTGAAAGAGAAATTAGACAATTTGAAAGAATGGCTCAAGATATGGGTGCTGTTAATATGAAAGCACTTGAAATTTATGATCAAGCAATGAGTGAATTTAAAATTCTTCAAGAAAAGAAAGAATCTCTTGCAAAAGAAAAAGAAGACGTTCTTTTACTAATTAATGAAATTGATTCTAAGAAATCTGAATTATTTATGGTAACTTATGAAGTTATTAATAAGAACTTCAAAAGAATTTTCTCAAGCTTAACAACAAAAGGTGATGCAGCTATTTATTTAGAAAATCCTAAAGACATTTTTGAAGCAGGTTTAAGCATTAAAGTAAGATTAAAAGGTAAGAGATTCTTAGACATTCGTTCTCTATCTGGTGGAGAAAAAACTCTAACTGCTCTAGCATTCTTATTTGCAGTTCAAGAGCATGAACCTGCATCCTTTTATGTTTTAGATGAAGTAGATGCAGCTCTTGATAAGAGAAATTCTGAAAAACTAGCTCAACTTGTTTCTGATTATTCACATAAAGCACAGTATGTTGTGATTAGCCACAATGATTCTGTTATTACAGAAGCAGAAAACCTTTATGGTGTTTCTATGAATGAACATGGTATAAGTAAAGTTACAACATTAAGGTTGTAATATTCATATTTCATAAAGTTTAAAAATAAATATCTCCTTCTCTTTTAATTATACATTATTAATTAAAATGACAGAAAACTTGAGAATACCAAAACATTTGGGGATAATCCTTGATGGTAACAGGAGATTTGCAAAAAAGCTTGCAAAGAATCCTTGGGAAGGACATCGGCATGGTGCAGACACTTTTAGAAAGTTTCTTGATTGGGCTAGAGAGTTTAACATTGGGGAAATAACTATTTATTCTTTATCTATGCAAAATTTGACAAGACCAAAGATTGAAGTTGATTTTTTATTAAAGATTATCAAGGAAAGATTTGGTTATTATCTTACAGAAAAGGGCTTTCAAGAATTAGTTGATGATGATATTAAAATAAAGTTTATTGGTAGAATAAACTTATTACCAGAACATATTCAGAAGATTTTTTCTGAAATTGAAGAAAAAACAAAACACTTCAAAACAAGAAAGCTAAGCTTTGCAATGGCTTATGGTGGCAGAGAAGAAATTGTTGATGCTGTTAAGAAAGTTGCAGATGATTTAGCTTCTGGAAAGATTGTTAAAAAAGATATTAATACAGAAAGTTTTGCAAATTATTTATATTTAAACTCTGATCCGGATTTAATTATAAGGCCTTCAGGTGCAATCAGAACATCTAATTTCTTACCTTGGCAATCAACATATTCTGAATGGATATTCCTTGATAAGCTTTGGCCTGAGTTCACAAAAGAGGATTTACTTGCCTGCTTGCAAGAATTTACACAAAGAGAACGTAGGTTTGGAAAATAATTTTTATGTCCTTAAGGTGAGCTCATTCTAATATATAATCGAGTTCGTTGTAGGGGGTTGCTCCCTACGGGACTACAGAACTAAAGAAAATACTTTAATTGAGCGAATGGACATAAGAATTATAAAGTAAGCTTTTTAAAATCACACTCATTTCTAACTACATATGGGAAATTTACCATTTGAAAACTTAAAAAGAGAAATAATTACCTTATTTGATGAAAAACAAACTCCAGTTAGTGAACAACCTATTAAAGAATTATTAAACACAGGAATTATAATTATAGATAAACCTGCTGGCCCAACAAGTCATCAAGTTAGTGATCAAGTAAAAAGAATACTAAAAATAAAAAAAGCTGGTCATTCAGGAACACTAGACCCAAATGTTACAGGAATATTGCCTGTTGCACTAGATAATGGAACTAAAGTTATTCAAGCATTACTGAATGCAGGTAAAGAATACATTTGTATTATGCATGTTCATGAAGATATTCCCGAGGATAAACTTAAAGAAGTTATAATGTCTTTTCAAGGAAAGATAACTCAGCTTCCACCTGTCAAGAGTGCAGTTAAAAGACAAGAAAGAATTAGACATGTTTATTATATCGAGATATTAGAAATCAAAGACA
>CAYLIL010000106.1:0-3538 GCA_964384045.1 uncultured Methanosarcinales archaeon | reverse complement strand
TTTTGAAGGTAATTCTCAAAAATATAAGATCATATGAACAAGAAGAAATTAATTTTGAAAGTGGAATATCTTTATTGAGTGGAGAAATTGGTTCTGGAAAAACAACTATATTGCTTTCAATAGAGTTTGCTCTTTTCGGTCTTGTTAAAGGAATGATTAGCAGTGATTCTCTTTTAAGACATGGTGAAAAAAATGGTTCAGTAACTTTGGTAATTGAAATAAATAACCAAGTTTTAAAGATAAAAAGAAGTCTTGTTAGAACATCTAATTCTATAAAACAAGAACCTGGCCAATTAACTATTGATGATGTTGAGGAACAATTAACTCCTCAAGAGCTAAGAGCAAGAATAGTGCACTTGTTAGATTATCCTCATGAATTTATTAGTAAAAGTCCAGCAATTGTTTACAGATATACTGTGTATACTCCTCAAGAAGATATGAAACTTATTTTATTTGAAAGTCCAGATTCTAGAATGGAAACTATTAGGAAAATCTTTAACATTGATAAATATAAAATTATTAGAAATAACACTTCTTTGTATATTAAAGAACTTAATGCTAGAATTAGAGAGAATAAAGCTAAAACAGAAGACATTGATGAATTAAAAGAGCAAGTAGAGAATATCACAAGTAGAAGAGATATTCTTAAAGGTGAGATTAGTAAGCTTGATGAAAGTATTAATAAAAAGGTAATTGAAGTAAGAGACGTGAACGCAGAAATTAGTAAGCTTGATGAAAAAATTTTAGAACAAAATACGAATAAACAAAAATTAGTTATGGCTAAAACTAGGCTATCTTCTCTTTCTACTCAAAAAGAATCTTTAACAAAACAAATTATTGAATTAAAAGATCAGTTAAAAGAAAAACCTAAAACTGAATTACAAGATTTGTCTGTTCTAACAAAAAAATTAGAGGATTATGAATCTGCACAAAGAAATGTTCTTTATAAAAAGCAAGACTTTTTGCAAAAGCGAGCTATTCTTGATTCAAGAATAAAAGATTCAAATAAATCTATTCAAGAAATATCAAGTATTGATATGTGCCCAACTTGCAGACAAAATGTGACTTTTGAACATAAATCTTTAATTAAGCAAAAAGAACAAACTAAAGTAAACTCTCTAGGGGAGAAGATCACTTTAATTGATAATGCTATTCCTAGATTAAATGAAAAAGAAGATGTTATTAACAAAAGGATTAAGGATAATCAAGAATTAATTAATAAACTTAATCTTGATAAATTAAAAATTAAAACTTATAATGAAAAGTTTGAGCTTCAAGAAAAATTTGAATTAAATCTTAAAAAGATAAATGAAGAAGCTGAAGTTGAAAAAAAGAGAGTAGAAACTTTTAGTTTAAAGATTGATACGGGTATTGTTTCTATTTATGATGAAAAGAAATTACTATTTAGAAAAAAGCTTAATGAACAAAAGGATTTAGAAATAAAATTTGCTTCATTTAGAAAAGAATCTGAATTAAAAAAAGAGGAGCTTGAATCTGTTAAAAAACATCTTGATTCTAAAACTAAACTTTTATCTTTTATTTCTGATCAAAAGATGTTAAGAGATTGGCTTAACTCATTTTTTATGAATCTTATGCAACTTATGGAAAGATATGTTCTAAATAGTATCTTAAAAGAATTCAACGAATACTTTCAAGAATGGTTTAGAATGTTAATTGAAGACGAAAACCTTTCTGTTAGACTTAATGATTCTTTCACGCCAATCATTGAACAAAATGGTTATGAAACTTACATACAAAACCTTTCTGGTGGAGAAAAAACAAGTGTTGCACTCGCATATCGTTTAGCTTTGAATAAAGTTATTAATGATTTTGTTTCACATATTAAGACAAAAGGTTTGTTAATATTAGACGAGCCTACTGATGGTTTTTCTAGTAACCAACTCGATAAGTTAAGAGATGTCTTAGTGCAGGTTCAATCAGAGCAAATAGTTATTGTTAGTCATGAATCAAAGCTAGAAAGTTATGCTGATAAGATTATTAAGATTTCTAAAGAGCATCATGTTAGCAGTGTTAGTTAATAAATAACAATTGCAACTACACCAAGAATTTGATCTGGGTAAACAACAATTGGGTCTACACTTGGATTATTATCTCCTTTTGTAATAAAATATAATCCTTGCTCATCATAGCCTTTGTTTACAACTCTATGAATGTAAACATCTCCTGTTTCAATTTCAAAAGATATAATATCTCCAACCTGAATATCATTTAAATTTTCTGGTAAGATTTCTAAAACATTTGTGTTTTCATCAATAAAAGGATCCATAGAATTAGTATTTGCAATCCCTACATACCTTGTGTTTTCTACATTAATAATAACTTTATCTTGGTAAACTTTAATGTCACTATCTGTTATCCAATCATTTGGTGATTGAATTTCATTAGAATACCCAAAGGGTTGGTCTAAATTTGGATTAAGAATATTGCTTATTAAAATACCTAGTACAAATACAAATGCAATTATTAGTACGTCTAATATAAATAAGTTTTTCTTCATATGGGCTTGTAACTATTTGTTATTTATAAACTTTTCTCTTTTTAATTACTTAAGAGTAGTTACAATTATAATTTGTAGTTAAGTTTATTTAAGGCAGTTTATTAGCAAAACCTTTTTAAATATATTTTTTCTAATATATTTTAAAAAGGTGTGGGTTTACATTAGACAATGAAAATTAAAAGTATAATTCTTGGGATAATCTTTCTAATATTAATAAGTTCTATAGTTAGTGCTACAACTTATTATGTTGATCCTGCAGTTGGAAATGATTCTGAAGCAGGAACAAGTTGGGGTGTTGCTTGGGAAACTGTTGGAAATCACATACATAATGATTTTGGATATCCACGTATAACTCATAATGATGAAATTATAATTCGTGCAAATAGTGATTTTAATTTAATTGAATCTTCTCCTGGAATTGCATCCTGGTATTTTCTTAGAAATAATATAACTATACGTGCAGAGAGCCCGGGAAATGTTACAGTTAGATTAAATAGCACTATGTCAAAAGCATTGTATGTTAGTGGAGATGATTTTATAATAATTGGTATTGATTTTATTGCTGAGGGTACTTCAACATTTGTAGTAACATATGGTAAGGATGCAGCTCAAATCATAAATTGTTCTGCAACTGGCTTTTATATTATTCATGGGTCTGGGTCAGCAACTACAGGAACAGTAAATTATGTAAATTTTACAGGTGATGATTTTGATAAATTATTATATAACGCTAGAAATGATGTTGTCAATTTTAGTAACACAACGTTAGGAAGAACTACTTATGATAAATCGACCACATTACCAACAATTAGAGATGCATTAGGGTTATCAGATAATGTAACTTTAGGTTTAAATAATATAACATTATCTGGGCATTTAAATATTGTCTCTGATGGTTATAGAGATTTAATTTGTGGAAGATCTGATAACGCTACTTTTGCAAATGTTAATAGTCTGCATATAGATGAATTAGATTGCCCTTTGGAACTTAGTGAGAGCATATTAGATTTTGAAGTTCCA
>CAYLIL010000105.1:0-3564 GCA_964384045.1 uncultured Methanosarcinales archaeon | reverse complement strand
TTCATAATTCTTTATGAATGATAATACATTTGCTAATGGATCGTTTAAACTCATTTTTATTCCTCAATCATTACCTATATTTTTTAAAACCTAATTTTATGGCCTTTAATCTAAAACATTGCCTGCATAAATGCAAACCATACTTACTAATATGTGCATGTGTTCTTCCACACATCTTACATTTATTAACACTTTCACCAAATTTTCTTTCTCTTGGCGAGTTATGTTTCAAGTATTTAGCTTTCTTTCCTGGCTTTTCTTCCAGTTGTTTAAGCATTTTTTTAGGATCTGAAGTTGTCATTTATTATTCACCTATTCTTCTTCAACATCAAGTTCTTCTTGAATCTTAATGTTATAATTTTCTTTCATAAAATTAATTGCGTCTTGTTTAGTTATTTTATGAGCCTTACCTACTTTTGATTTTGCAAGTCTTTTCTTTTTTATTCTAAAACCTGGCCTTTCAAGAGTTACGCTTGCTTGTAGACCTAAAATACCAATTTTTGGATCATACTTTGATTCCGGTATGTCAATGTGTTCTTTTATACCAAAAGATACATTTCCATTGTCATCAAAAGCTTTTAAATTTAAGATATTATCTTTTGCATTCAATAATCTTTTTAGTAATTCAGGAATATCTTTTTTTCTTAAAGTTAACTTACATCCGATAGGAAGACCAGGCCTAAGTCCCCAAGAGGCAATTCTCTTATTAGTTATTGTTTTTACTGGAGTTTTACCAGTTAAATCTTTAATAACAATTATTGCTTTGTTAAGTTGGGATTGCTCTTTACCTGAACCTATGTTTAATGTAAGCTTCGCGATTTTTATACTTCTCATTATATTTGTCATTTTATTAATTTTTATTTATCTTCTGTTTTTAATAATTTTTCAACTTCATCAACAATCACAAAAGCGAATTTTGTTTTTGTTTCAATTTCTTGTTTTCCATTAGAGCATATCAAAACATTACCATCAATACTTTTTACTTTGCTAATAAGTCCAACATGGCTTCCGGCAGTTAAGTAAACAGTAGCTCCTTTTTCAAACTTTTTATGATCTAAAATTTTTTGTTCAGGAAGTTTTATCATTAAACTATCACCAGTTTTGTAGTTCTTTGCTTCTTTTTCATCAGCAAGAACATTTCTTCCACAGATAGTTTCAATCTGAATTTTATTTCCTTTAATCTTTCTTTTTGATTTTATTTTAATCAGCTTTACATCTGACTTAGGATTATTAAGTTTTTTTATTGTTAATTTTCCAAGAGTATTAACCACAATTGTATAAGCTTCATTTATCTCTGGCATTGAAACTATATCAAATAATCCAACAGGAAATGCAGGACTTGATCTTTTTCTTGAATCAACTAATATTTGATGATTATGAAGCATGTAAGTCACTTCTCTTAATGTAACTGCTTTACCAGTTTGTATAAGCACACTTTTTAATGAAATACTTAAGTTCATTTTATGACTTCCTGGTTCCGGCCTTATGATAAAAGTTCTTTTCTTTCTATCAATTTTCCAAGTGTTTGGTGCAGATAGTCTTTTTAAGTGTGATTTAGTCATTTTTTTACTCCTTGAATCTTCTTTGTTTTTGATTCAATTTTAGTTTTTCTTTTTTTATCTGACATATTAAACTCAACAATCATTAAATTTGATGGCTTAAAGGGAATTCTTGCTGTATTTCCATCAACCCTAGTTATTGTTATTTTTTCAAGGTAAATAGTTTGTTTTTTTAAGTTAACTTCAATAACTTTTTCTTCTTTACCTTTATATTGTCCACGCATAACCTTAACTTTATCACCAGTTCTTAATCTAAATGATCTGATAACATATTTCTTTCTTAATTCTGGTGAAACATGCGAACTAACAAACTTACCTTTTATATGCAATGGAGCATTATATACATACTTCCTTTGCTTTCTAGGTTGTTTACTTGAATTCCATGAATTTGAAAATTTTGCTTTCATTTATTTTTCACCTATATTATTATACAATTATACTTGCAACTTTAGCAATACCTGGCCATTTAGTGCAAGCTTCTTTAGCGATTGGTCCTTTGAAAATTGTTCCTTTAGGATTACCCTTATCATCTTTTGTTACAACAGCTGCATTCTCTTCAAATTTTACTCTTAAACCATTAGGTCTTCTATATTCTTTTTTTTGTCTAACAATTACAGCGAATACAACTTTTTTTCTCATGTCAGGTCTTCCTTTTTTTACACTAGCAGTTACCATTAATCCAACTCCTGCAGCAGGACTTCTACCTTTAACTGTTTTAGCCCTCTTAACAGATGTTATTTTCAACTGTTTAGCACCAGAGTTATCACAAGTAGGGATTATTGATCCTACATTCAAACTTTTCGTAACTTTTGAAGGAATTCCTTTCATTTTATTTTACCTTTATTTATCTTCAACTGCTTTTTCCAGTATTTCAATAACAACAAAGTTTTTTGTTTTTGATAGGGGTCTGGTTTCCATTACCCTAACTTTGTCTCCTGTTTTTGCATCAATGCATTCAGGATTATGAGCTTTAACTTTTGAATATCTCTTTGCGTATCTTTCAAACTTAGGAACATTAATTCTTCTTTCCCAAGCAACAGTTACTGTTTTGTGCATCTTATCACTTGTAACAATTCCAGCGAATATTCTACCATGTAAACTAATAGTTCCATGATAGGGACACAAAGCATCTTCACATTTTTTTGTTGGCTTGTTTTTAACATCAACGCCAATTTCTTTTTTCATTTTTATACCTTTGATTAAACCTTTTTCACGAGTTTCACTCGATCTTCAGGTCGTTTTGTTATTTTGTCACCAATGACTTTCTTTCCATCGATTGTGAATGTTGATCCCTTTTTAAGGATTTTTATTATTTTATCTTTAAATTCTTCAACAATAAATAAATTCATTGTCTCATCAATTATTTTTCCTTTTTTACCTATCAATGATTTGTTTTGACTATTTGTTACTTCAATAAGCAAACCAATATATTCTTCATACATTTTTATTTAAACTTAATATAATTTCCCAAAAACTATTGAGTTAGCATTAAATCCCAGCTCAGCAAGCACAGCTTTTATTTGCTTTGTATGATTACCATGAAGATCGATAACATCTTTCTTCACTGTTCCACCACAAGCAAATTTTGCCTTAAGTTTTTTTGTAAGGTCCCTAAGGTTTATATCAGTATTACTCATACCTTCAATAATAGTATGTTTTTTACCAAACTTTTTCTTAACTATACTAACCGTAATAGTTTGGCTTTCTTTTGCGATTGATTCACAAACACACAGTTCTTTTGGTAGGCCGCAAGTAGGGCAAGTTTCTGTCATTTTTAGTTTTAGTTTTTATTTTTACCCACATTCTTTTTATTTAAAGATGTGAATATTCTCGCAATATCTTTTTTTAATTCTCTTATTTCTTTAGGTTTCTTCAAAGTAGTTCCAGTTGAGACTTGAAGATTTAATTTAACCAGTTGTAATTTTAAATCTGCTATTTTCTTCTTCTTGTCTTGTTCTGACATTACTATAATTTCGTGATATTTCATTTTATTTAGCGAGTATTA
>CAYLIL010000104.1:0-3632 GCA_964384045.1 uncultured Methanosarcinales archaeon | reverse complement strand
AGTTGTTTTACATTCTTGCATAAAACAAACTTCTAAATCGCTAATTTTAGTTTGGCCAAGATTATTTAATTCACAAGTTAAATTTATTTGTTTATTTAAAATATAAACTTTGTTTAACTCACAATTTATTTCAATCTTAGAACTATATTCATTTTTATTATCGGTTTTAAAATTATCTAAGAAATTATTAATATAACTCTCTGAATAAAGAATTCCTTGGCTTGATACATTAAAATGGCTTGTAGCAGAATTATTATCTCTTGTTTTTATTTCTACTGGAAATTTATAATATCCTTTTTTACTTAATGTGTCGTTAACTTTAACTACCCAATTTATTTTCTTTGGTGTTTTTGGTTTTAATAAAACAAGGTTTGAATTGTCTCCAATAACCTCTAAATCTTGAACCTTAGTTAAGATCATCTCTTCCACAATATATCCTTCTTCATTGTTTGTTATCTCTGCTTCTATTACATTATATCCAAACCCTAGTTCTTGTGAAAGTATATTTATATCTATGTCAATATTAGGAAGAACATAATTTCCTTTTTCTAAAACATAAGTTTTAAAATCTAAACTGCTCGGTTGTATTTGCACATTATCACCGAGAACACTGCATTCAAAAGAAGTTATTTTTGAATCTGGACTTTCAGATAAAGAAATATGTGTGCTATCAAGCCAGCCAAATTCGCCATAAGTTACATCAAATGGAACCCAACCATAATTTGGAAAATAAACTTCAGCCCAAGCATGATTCCCAAAGTCTTTATCAACATTACTATAAGCTATACCTGAAACAAACTTTGCAGGTATTCCTACTGAACGGGTCATTGCAATAAATAAACTTGTCTTTTCATCGCACACTCCTTTTTTATTATTAAGTGTCCATGAAGATTTTTGCACAACGCCTCCTGTTTCTTCATCATCTATATATTCGATATTTTTATACACCCAAGAGGCAATGTTGAATGTTGCTTCGAACACGCCTTCAGAATCTTCTACAAGTGTTGTTGCTTTATTTTTTATATTTTTATCAATATCTATATTTTCTGTTGGTTGGATATATATATTATATTCTTGTGGTAATGAGCTTAATGGAAAACTTGGATCTACTTTAATAATTGGTTTATCATAAGTTAAAGAAAGTTGTGTGTGCAAATGATAATTCATTTGGGATTGTACTTGTTCATTCTTAAAAGTATATAATAATGTGTTATTAACTATTTCATAATCTGGATAAGGATTAAAATATTTGATTTCTGTATTGCCTTCATCTTTTGGATAGTGTTTTAGTTTGGCATTTAATCTAGTTATTGTATTAAGATTACCTGTTAAATTAATTTTACCAGATATATTAAGTTTAACTTCTAATTTATCATAATAGAATGGTAGTTCATCTACACTTAATATTTCATCAATCGCAATTACATTATTTGCAATAGTTAACATAAGAATTATTACTAATGTTATTAATATTATTTTTTTTATATTATTCATTATGTTCTTTTTACTTTATACATATTTATAAAGTTTAAGATAAAGGTGGTGTGTTCAGAGTTAACAAAATTATTGCCTTGGAGTGAAATAAGTGAAATACATTTTGCGTAAAACTGCAAAATTATGGTTTTTCACGATTAAGATTTGGTCGCAAAGCGGCCAACAATTCTCCGCTATATAAAATACATTATTCTTGGCACACCAAATAAAAATCAGCCTATTATTAGTGTCATTCTTAATCTTTTGGGCTACTGGTATACAAAAAACCATACTAGAATAGAAAAGTATATAAATACTCAATTCCAATTTATTTATCATTCAATATGTAAAGGTGAGCTAAAAAAATGGTTGTATTATCAAATGAACTAAGAAATCTATTAACTGAAGATTCATTAAATTCTATAATGGGCGCAGGTAGTGGGCCAAATGGCCATTTAGTACCAAATAATCCTGATGTAATTAATACTTCAATAAATCAAGATATTTTGCAAGAATCTCCCCAGGAAAAAGAGGTTATTTCTGAGAAAGTGAATGCTGATTCTGGTGAAATAAAATCATTTGTTAAGGAAAAAATTGATTGTTATGATGAAAGAATGAAAGTTATGACAGATAAAATGAATGAAATGATTAAGACAATAAATTTATTGGAATCAAAACTAAAGAGTCTTGAGAGCAGGCCTTCTACTTCTACAACTGAACAAAAAGTTCTAGTTAAAGAAGAGAAAAAAGAGAATAAAAATCCTCGGTCTGTTGATGCTTTACCTCCCGAACTTTCTATGGAAAATATTTTCAATTGTAATGGTAAAAAGTTTGATTAATTATTTTTTCTTTTTTTAAAATTTATTCTATTTTTTTATATTTAATAGTAACTAGTTAATAATTTAAATTAAATAAAAAGAAATAAGTTTACTTTTTTCTGACAGGTCTAAGTTGTTTAGAACCGCATTTTCTACATGCAATTTTACCAAGAATAACTTTCATGTTTGAACCTTTAATTTTAGATTTACATTTCTTACAAACAAAGATATTCTTCATTCTTCTTGCTTCTGCTTCTGGAAATTTTGCCATTTGTATCACTCTGATTTAACTGATTTTAAAACTTTTACATCAAGTATAATCGCATACATTACTGTGCAACCATCAACAACTTTTCCTTTTAATTCTTCAGGAATTGTAAGATCAAAAGTTACATATGATTCAGTATCCATTATGTTTGCTACATCTCCAGATACTGATAAAACTTGAGCTGCTTTATTTTCAATAATTGGAACGGGAATTTTGTCATGTCCAGGCATAATAATATTTCTTTTTTTGCCATCAATTATTCCAACTGCAGTGAGGTTAACTTTTGCATGTCCATGTTTTCCTGGTCGGGATATGCTGACATCACTCACAATACAAGCTGCACCATCAATTACAACTGATTTTCCTTTTTGTAATGAACCCACACTAACTAAATTTATATTGCCTTGTATTTCATCTGTCATTTTTTACCTCTACTTTGTGAGATAATAGGTCATTTATAAATATTTCTTTTGTGTTTGTTTTTCTTCTGATTGCTACTTTATAGTGACTATGTGGCGAAAACTTTATAAATAATTAGTATATATACTTATTTATTATGAAAAGATTATTTTTAGTTTTAATAATTATCTTATTATGTTCTATTTTTGTTAGTGCTGATCCTTTTAGGGATATTGTTATTGATGTTAGCACTCCTTATGGTGAGCCTGTTGGAAATGTTTTTATTTCTATGTATCAACAATATAATGATTATTATAATTATAATGGTGTTACTGATTCTGAAGGTATGATTATATTTGAAAATGTTGATGCTCGAGCTTGGATGCCTATCACGCCTGATGAGGAAGTTCCTGTTCGTGGTGATTTAGTTATTACTGAGCCAACTGGCATTAATAGTGTTCCTGTTAAAGAGACAGTTAGTGAAAAAGTTTCTAAGAATTTTCCTTTATTTTATAGTCGAAGTGATGTTGTTCCTCATGTTATGTTTCCTGTTAGATTGTTCTTTTTTGATTTTAGTTCTGGTGCTAGTTGTGAGTATGATTTTATTCCTAAAGTCTATAATGCTTCTTTTAGTTTTATTGATGATCCTATTATGTTAGAATTTATTGTTAGTG
>CAYLIL010000103.1:0-3644 GCA_964384045.1 uncultured Methanosarcinales archaeon | reverse complement strand
TAACTTTATTTTGTTGTGATTTAACTTGAGCCCTATCAATTAATACTCGTGCATCAGAGATGATTCCTGCTGCAGTTGCAATGATGTGTTCATCGATTTTGAAAATCTTTTCAACACTTTCAGGAATTATTAATTTGTCAATAATCCTCTTATCAGTAACTAAAAGAACTCCATCTTTACATTTTACTCCTACTGCAGTACTTCCTTGTCTTACAGTTTTCTTTGCGTATTCTACTTGTAGTAGTCTACCATCTGGACTAAACATTGTTATAGCCCTATCGTATCCCATCATTTGATGTTGTTGTCCTGACATTTGCATTTTCTTTTTATCCTCCTTAAATAATCATAATTTTTTTGTTGTTGTAGTTCATAAATATGTTTTAGCTTTCTTTAGTGAACCTGAAACAAATCTTGAAACAATTCCAATCTTTTCTCTGTTGTTCACAAAAACAAAACTTGATTTTAACTTATCAACACTTTTTCTATTAATCATAATAATTCCTTTATGGCCTTTAACTTCAATTTTTCTGAAGTCCATTGCACCAAACCCTACTTTTCCGTAAAGATCTTTGCATTCATCTTGGATTGCCTTTATGTAATTAAAGTTGTCTTTAGGGTTTAAAACCTCAAAAACTAGATATCTTGTCTTAATCCTTAAACTTGGGCTCAAAGGCTTGAGTTTTGCAGACTTTTTAGACTTAGTATCTGTTTTCATCATAACATCAATAAATATCTGAAAGGCAATGTATATATCTGGGAGAAGTGAACATCGCCATAGTTGGTTTTTGCTTCTCTAATGCTGTAGAAAGGGCTTTTTCTTTATAAATTTAATGGGTTTTCTTGCCTTACCTATATATCGCAATATTTTTGATTTGTTAATAGAAAGTTTTTTATATATTAATACATTATTTTGTATTATGTTAAAAAATGCTGAGAAATTCTTTAAAGTGTATTCTGGTCTTCCTATTGAAGAAAGAAGTAATCCTATAGCGATTATTAATGATGAGCCAATTAATTGGAAATTAGCTTATGATGAAATAAGCAATGAAACTGATAGAGGACAGAAAATTTTAAAAATGCTTATGGAGTTGAGAATAATATGATTAGGAAAAATAATAGTATACTTGTAAGAAAAATTGTACTAGAAAGAATAAAGAATATGGCTCCTAATGTTAAAATTGCTTTAGGCTCTAAAGGCCAATTTCTTAACAAAGATGATTTACTAAAGGAAGTTGCTAATAATACTCCTATTGGTGAAAAGATAGTGAAAATTCAATTAAGATATATGCAAGCATTAGGAGAAGGTTTAATATAAGATGAAGAAAACTTTCTTTATTAGGCCTTGCCATGATGATGTTACTTCTTATTTACATTATTATAGTAAAGAGTTATTAATAGAGTCAAAGAAACGTGGATTTAAAACAATAAATAAAGAAAAGGCAGATGCGAATGCCCTTATGATAACTGGTATAATTAAAAAGAATAATCCTGATTTTATTATGTTTAATGGGCATGGTAATCCAAATACAATTTGTGGCCATCATGATGAACCGCTAATTAAATTAAATAAGAACCATTCTTTAATTAAAAATAAAATTATTTATTCTTTATCTTGTAGTTCTGCTTTAAAACTAGGTAAAAAAGTTGCTGACTCTAAATCTACTTTCATTGGTTATATAGATGAGTTTGCATTGGGTATGGATATTAATTCTCAAGCAGTTGTTCATAGGGATAAAAGAGCAAGATTATTCTTAGAGCCATCTAATTTATTAGTTAAATCTTTATTAAAAGGTAATAATGTTAAAGAAGCAGTTATAAAAGCAAGAAATTTAATGAAAAAGAATATTTCTAAATTAAAAACTGATCCTTTTCCTGATGCAAAAGATTATCTTCCTTATCTTTTTAATAATCTTGTAGTTCTAAGTTTATTGGGTAATGATTCTGCTAAATTATAATTTTTTTAACAAATCAAAAATCTTTTAAAGTTTCTAAGTGATGAATAAATTATGTTTCAAAAAACTCAAGATAAAATTGCAAATACTTGGTTTGGTCGTTTAATAAATAATTTAATTGTGACATTTGAACTTAAAATTATGAGTTATTATCACGATAAAAAACTTATGAAGCTTATTAAACAAATTATTGTGGAAGATAAACCATTCTTATTAAAGCCAAGTGAATTATTTTTAATATATTCTTTTGCAAAAAATCAAAAATATGTAAAAGGAGATTATGCAGAAGTTGGGGTTTTCAAGGGTGCAACTGCAAAGATGATTTGTGAAGTTAAAGAGAATAAGCATTTATACTTATTTGATACATTTGAAGGCTTACCTGAAACTAATAAAATTGATACTAGATTTAAAACTAATATGTTTAATTCAAATTATCAAAGAGTTAAACAAAAACTTGCAAAATATAAGGATGTTCATATTTACAAGGGATTATTTCCTCAAACAGCTAAGCCCATTAAAAATAAGAAATTTGCTTTTGTTCACTTAGATGTCGATATTTATCAAAGCACAAAAAATTGTCTTGAATTCTTCTATGATCGAATGTCTAGTAGTGGAATTCTACTTTCTCATGATTATCATACAAAAGGTGTAAGGAAAGCGTTTAATGATTTTTTTAAGAATAAACCAGAGGTAGTTATTCAATTGCCTATGTCTCAATGTATGATTACAAAAAGATAATTTTAACACAATAGTTTTTTAAATTCTTAATCTTAAATTATTCATATGAGTTATATTTATCCATTTGTTAAAGTGATTGCAGAAGTGACTGGTAAGACTATTGATAAGTTTAATTTTAAGAAAAATAAAGTTGAGCCTTTTCAAGAGTTTTTATTGGTTTTTATCGTAATGGTTTTATTATCCTCAATATACCCTATTTTTTCATTGAAATCTTTTCCTGCATTCAGTATTTTCTTAGTTAGTTTATGTTTACTAATGATTTTAATCTCTTTTTTTCAGAATTTATTTGAATTTCATGGTTTGCAAATCAAAGATTTATCTTATAGAGAGATGTTTATTGGGATACAACCAGTTTTGACTATGCTATTTGCTTTTTTATTATTTCCTTCAGAAAGAAAAATAAGCTATATTATCGGAATTATCTTAAGTGTAATTATTTTATATTTTGGTACCTATCAAAAGCATTGGAAATTTAAACAAGATAAGGGGACAATCTATATTTTGTTAGCAATCTTATGTTCTGCAATACTTGCGAATATTTACAAATACTTACTGAATTATTTGCTTCCTCAATTCTTATTTATGATTAGAGTTGTTGGAGTTTTAATTTTATTATTGTTAGTTACAAAAATTAGTTATAAGTTTAAGAATAATAAAACTAAAGTATTAGGCTCATTAGCAGGTGTGTTTTATTTTATAGGCGTTATTGCATATTTGTTGTCTATAAAACATCTAGGCTTAAACCTTACTATAATACTTTTATTTTTACACCCTGTGCTGACTTATTTTCTTAGTGCAGAAATTTTAAAAGAAAAGCTAAATTTTAGAAGGATGATTAGTAATATTTTATTGTTGATTGTAGTTTTTTTAATTGTTTTTGTATTTTAATTATTTCTTTAAAACACAAATAATCTTACTCATACTTTTATGAACATAGAGTTCGAAGAAATCAAT
>CAYLIL010000102.1:0-3656 GCA_964384045.1 uncultured Methanosarcinales archaeon | reverse complement strand
ATTAAATTTTGTATAAGGCCTGAATGCTCTAAAGGATTTAACCTTATTGAATATTCTTTGCTTAATGAACTCTCAATATCTGTTTTAATACTAGCAATAAGATTATAATTATTTTCATCATTAACATACACCTTAGTATCAGTATAATCTTTTTTATCAATAACATAAGGATTGCATTCAAGAGAATTAAGTGAATATATACTTGTTTTCCCCTGATCTTTTGAAATCATAAGAGAATCCAAATTAGAAAATAGTTCTAAGTCTGAGTTTTTATTAGAAATAAAATTAGTTATAGTTTCATATTCTTCATTGGCGGCATCAGAAACAATGACTTTACCATTCAAAACTTTAAGAAAAAGTTCAACAGGATAACTACCTAAAATATTATCATGAATAACAACATAGTTAACAGATAATTCTTCAGGCACACCTTCCATTAAAGTTAAAGTTAAAGCAATGTCTTGAGAATAATATTCTCTCCAATAATACATACCTGAATCTACTGTTCTAATAAAACCAAAAATAATGACAAACAACATAGCTGCAAATAATAAGTCATAGACAAAAGCCATGATTAAATGTGTAACCCCTTTTTTTGATTTTGTTATTATCATAATTCAAATCATCCTTCACCAATTAGTATCAAATTTTCTTGACTTGGTTGCCTAAACCTTTCTTGTTCATCAAGAGGTAAAGCATCAATACCTGTTGGTTCTCTATCAACACATTTATGTGTTGTAGTATCCCATTTGCAACCAAATTCACCAAAATTACAATAATCTTTATCACACCTAATTATATCATAAAACTCACAAGGTTGTTTAGCAAAAGTGCAACCACTTTTACACTTTGGATTGTCTGGATCAGTAGTATTCCAACCACAAATTAACCCAGTATTACAAGCATCATAGTCACAAGCAAACTCATCATAATAATAACCGCAGGCACCAAAATTAGAATCACAATAATCTAAAGGTAGGGCAGTTACTGTTCGCAATCTGTTTTCTGGAAACTTAGAAGGGTTTATCAAACAAAAACCATTCCTAATCACACTTGGTCCACAAGCACACATTTCTCTAACTTCACCTGTAAGACAAGCTTGAATAATATCTTCAGATTCAACAAGGCCATCACCATCTTTAACACAATACTTTAATGTTCCATCATCTTTTTTTATCACAGCATTAACAAACTTTTCATTACAATCATCAACACCTTGTCTACTAATTAAAAAATATTCTCTGTTAAAGAATGCTCGATTGTATGGGAAAAACAATAGTGAAGAAGTGCCCTCATAATTTATAAGTTCTACATAAAGCTGCACAATCTGCAATTTGCTTGAGGTGAGTGCAAAATAATATAAATCTTTATTATCCTCATAAAATCCAAGATTATAAGTTTGAGAATAAGTGCTACCATAAACATTTTTATCAATAAAAGAAGAAATATAATCAGAAAGATAATTACGCTCATTAGCATATGTGAAATGATCATTGGTTATTGTTGAACCAACAAAATTAACACCATCTTGTAAAAAGTTATCAGTTTGATCACTTGTTTTTTTCAAAGTCTCAACAAAAAGCTTGTTTGCAACTGCATAATCAATGTTTTCTATAGTTCTACAAGCTAAAACATTAGCTCTAGCTTTTTTAGGATTAGGTTTTTTTTGATATAAACAAAAACAAGAACCTTTAGAATCACACTGGCGCGGTTTTTTTATTATGTCATGCTCTTTATTAATTTCAGAATTTCTTTTATCAGAAAAACCAACAACATAATACTTTTCATTTAAACCTAACTGAATATATGAAGAAGTATAGCTATTTTTAACATAAGATAAGGATTCAATTTGAGCAACAAAAGTATTAAACTGAGCTATTGATTGATCTTTAGGTGATGCACCAACAATATTTTTTATGAATTTGCAACCAATCATTGATGCAAGTACGATTATTAAGAGTAACAGAACTATCTTAAGCCCCCATTTCATCATAAAACTAGCTTTTTTATTTATTAGAACCATCTAACCTCTTACTCCCCTTTATATGTAATAATATAGATAAGTAGTTTAAAAATATTATTATAATATGGTTGCGGACTTAAGTAATTGCTATGCACTTAAGGTGAGCTGATTGGAATAATCAAGATATAGTGCGTTGTCTGGGGTCGCTCCCTGCGGGAAGACAGCACTATTAAGTAAACACAAAAATTCAGCGAATGTGCATAGCAATTACAAACTACTTATGACCGCAACTAATAGGAGTGTGTCCAGAAAGGAAAAGATTTGTATGCTGTGGAGAATTGTCATCTGCTTCACAGTATGAATTTAGCCAACAATCTGCCTAATTTTCCATTTCGTGTAAAATGCAGATTGCTGTTGAGAGCTCCAAGACAGTATTTTTAATCATTCTTGACATACCTTAACAAACAATGCTTTAGACAGTTTTCCAGAAACAATGTTGATTCTTTGGGCAATTACATTCAAACTTAGTTTTTGAAGCATAATCTTCAATAATCTTAGAACCAACTGCCTTATCGCAACTTAACCAGAAATAAGCATTTTCTTCAGAAGAAATACAAATAAGATTAGCTTTAAAGAAAACATCCAATTTATCATTTGTACCTTCCTCTAAACCATGATCATAAAAATAAGAAAGCACATCTAAAGCATCATCATCACAAGA
The DNA here is from genome assembly GCA_964384045.1 of uncultured Methanosarcinales archaeon. Lineage (GTDB taxonomy): Archaea > Nanobdellota > Nanobdellia > Woesearchaeales > CAYZNE01 > CAYZNE01. Next base: position 972 of record CAYLIL010000102.1, on the reverse strand, counting down.
ATAACCAGATACACACCTTTTTCTAATTTCATTAATTCTATTATCTCTAACTCTGTATCTTTGATTAAATTGACTAGTGTGCAAGACATAACCATAAACATTTGGATCAAATAAATTAACAGCACACTTGTTTTTATTATTTTCATAACCAAAAATCAAACATCCATCAGGATGAAAATCATTAGGATACCCATCAGGCATTAAACATTTAGAAGACTTTGGTTCAAAAGTAGAAAAAGAATTGAAAATGCCTGAGCTCTCGCTTAAAGGAGATACAGAAGGACCATGTTCTTCATCACTAACAACTCCTTCAGCATAAAAATAAGCATAAGCATTATCTTCAAATCCTGCAGGAACAAGCATAGCTGCTTCAGATTCTTCTTCACCTAAATTAAACACAGATAAAATAATATCTTTTGCTTGTAATTGTCTTGGAAGAGCAAGAGCAAGTATTGCTGATAAAACTATTATAGCTAATACCATTCCTTGCAATACTGACATACCTCTCTTAGAGGTTATTAATTTATTTCTCATTTTATATGCTTAAAAAAGATAATATTCCTGTAGATGAAACTCCACTATCTATACCTAAAAAAATAGATATAAAAACCCATAACACGATTATACCTAAAATTATAAAGACAAGAATCATCCAATGCCCTGCACCTAATTTGTTTTTTATCATTTTATTCATATTATAATGTCTTTAACTTATAAAAATTTCTACTTCTGGGGTTAACCAAAAAGGAACAAGTATATTGCGGAGGATTGTTGGTTGCTATGCAACCAAATTTAATCGTGAAATACGATAATTTTGTGTTTACACACAAAATGTATTTCACTTATTTTGCTCCAAGGCAATACTTATAACCTTTTGGAACAACCATTACTCATCCTCAAATTTAGCTGGAAGATAAGCACAACCAATATCTTTTAATACACTCTCAGTGTATGGTACTATCATAATTGCAG
>CAYLIL010000101.1:2603-3757 GCA_964384045.1 uncultured Methanosarcinales archaeon | reverse complement strand
TTGGTTCTGTTGAGGTAAGTAAATCGGCAGAATCTTGAACTAAATTATTTTTTCTAATATATTGAAGCGCTTTTGTTAGTTCTTCTGGTTTAATATCACTTGTTTCTTGAATTGAAGGAACATCTACAGATAATTCTGGAAATTCATTTTTTAAAACAGTTTCGAGCGCTTCCATACAAATAGTAACTTTAGAGTAGTATATAAATCTAGTGGTTTTTGTTTTTGCCCTTCCTATAATTTAGCCGATTTTTTTATTGAGTTTAACATCGGGATTTAGAGAAGTTTCGAACGTAGTGAGAAATTTGGATGGAGCCTGCAAGGCGAAATCTCTAAATCCTTGTTATACGTTTTTTCTGCAAGAAAAAAAGCCGGAGAACTTGTTCGTAGGCTCAGTTAAATTTTCACGTTAATTATAAACGACTGTAAGGAGCCTATATGTCTGAAAGACGAGGAGGAGTTCATATTTTTGTTTCTTTTTCTAAAAGAAGCTTATTTTTTGATTTTTTAAACGTTTTAAAACCGTTTTTTTCTAGAACTTTATGCGAGGCGATATTTTCTTGAGAAACTTCAGCTATGATTCTATTAAGATTAAGCAATTTCGGAATTGTCTTCATGAATATTTTTATCGCATTTGTACAATGTCCTTTTCCAGCGTTTTCTTCAGAAACCCAATAGCCTATTTCTGCAGTTTTATCTTTGTAGTTTATATCTCCAATCCCAATTGTACCAATAATTTTTTTGGAGTTATCACTTATTGCATATATTAAAAAATCAGGTTTTTCTAAATTATATTGTTCTATACGCTCTTTTAACCATTCATTTACAAAATTAAGATTAATCTTCTCATGTGAAATATTTACTCCTGTATCTTTTAAAGTATTTTCATTTAGAAATAATTTTAGTAGATTCGTTTTATCTTTTAATAATAATTTTCTAAGGGTAATATTCATATATTTCTTTATAAATATCTCAATATATAAATTTATTCAATTATTGTTAAATTGAAAGGTAGGCCTCCTCCTTTTTTGTTTCTTTTTTAAAAGAAAAATGAGATTTAGATTAGTGAAAATTTAATTGCGTATAACATCAGGATTTAGAGAAGTTTTGTGAACGTAGTGAACAAAATTTGGGTGGAAGAAACTGCAAGTTTCTGA
>CAYLIL010000101.1:0-2593 GCA_964384045.1 uncultured Methanosarcinales archaeon | reverse complement strand
GAATTCCGAATTGCTAGGGCTTAATCTTATTAAGATTAAGTAAATAAGTTCTATTATGGATTATGTGTTGGATGAAGCTAAAAAGCAAGAATTTCTGCTGAAAATAGCTGAGGAGTGCAAATTAAGGGGTTTTAGCAAACAAACTTTAAAGGCTTATTCTTATTGGGTGAAGAAATATCTTGATTTTATTATTAAAAATAGATTTAATCTAGGAAATTATAGTGTTAGATATTATTTTTTATCTTTAGATTTGAGTGTGAATTCTTCCAGGTTAGGTTATGCAAGTGTAAGGTTCTTTTTTACAAATATCTTAAAGAAGCCTTTTACAACAAATGAAATTCCTATTAAAAAGAAAGAGAAATCTTTGCCTAAAGTTTTATCTAAGCAACAGATTAAATTATTATTAAATGCAACTAAAAATCTAAAACATAAATTAGTTATTGAAATGTTATATTCAACTGGTTTGAGATTGCAGGAATTAATTAATCTTAAGAGAGTAGATATTAATTTTGATAATAATACTTTATTTGTAAGAAAGGGTAAAGGTAAGAAAGATAGGTTAACAATTATTTCTGAGAATATTAAATTAGATTTATTAAAATATTATAGTCAATATGAGTTTAAAACAAATTATATTTTTGAGGGCAGAAAAGGTAGGTATTCTAAGAAATCTGTTCAGTTAATTTTACATAAAGCAAGTAAAAGATTAGGATTTAAAATTCATCCTCATATGTTAAGGCATTCTTTTGCAACTCATTTATTAGAATCTGGAACAGATATTAGAATTATACAAAAGCTTCTTGGTCATTCTGATCTTAATACAACAGAAATTTATACTAAAGTTGCAAATAAAAATTTGAAGAAAATAAGAAATCCTTTAGATTCTTTATAAACCTCACTGGACAATCTGATAGAAACTATTTAAACAAAGAGCATTTACTAGGTATTGTTAGTCAAAACGGCTACTCCCACAGCGTTGCTGTGTTGAAACAAGATGCGAAAGCAAGGAGGTAAACGAAATGCAAGAAGTAATACCAGGTGCAAAAGCACCAAGTGTAGATGAAATTATGGGTCAAAAACACCCAGAAAAAAAGTTTAAAGCAGGTGCAATAACTGCAACTATTTGGAAAAATAAAGGAACTAGTTCTAATGGTGAACCAAATGAATACTTTACTGTTTCTTTTGAAAGAACATATAAAGATAAAAGTGGTGCCTGGAAAAAAACAAATAGTTTAAGACAAATGGATCTTCCAAGAGCTGTTCTAGTGCTTAACAAAGCATATGAGTTTTTAACTCTTAAAGAAGCAGATCATGAAGGGCTATTTTAATTTAAAAAACTAAATTAATTTTTTTATTTTTTATCTTATTTATAATTTAAACTAGCGAGAGGTATATTAAAATGACAAAAAAAGAAACTAATGTTGATAAAGAATTTATTGAAGAATTAAAAGAGAATCCTAAAATATCAGAACCTAAATTAGATATCGTTGAACCAGAACCTAAGAAAGTGGAAATGAAAATTCAAGACCTTCCAGGTGTAGGTGCTGCAACCGCAGAAAAGCTTTCTTTAGGCGGATTTGACACTTTAATGGCTGTAGCTGTTGCAACTCCCGGAGAATTAGTGAGTGCAACAGGAGTAACTGAAACAACTGCAAGAAAGATGATTCAGGGTGCAAGAGCTAATATGGATATGGGATTTAAAACTGGAACAGATATTCTTGAAAGAAGAAATCAAATTTTTAGAATTCATTCTGGATCAAGCAATTTTGATGCTCTTCTTGGGGGAGGATTTGAAAGTGGTTGCATAACTGAGTGCTTTGGACAATATGGTTCAAGTAAAACTCAAATTGCACATGCTCTAGCAATTAATGTAATCAAACAATATCCTGATGCAGTTGTAGTATTTATTGATACAGAAAATACTTTTAGACCTGAAAGAATAATACAAATGGCTAAAGGTGCAGAGCTCGACCCGGATGTTGTTCTTTCTCAAATAAGAGTTGCTCGTGCATTTAATTCAGATCATCAGATGCTTTTAGCAGAAAAGGTTGAAGAGTTAATTAATGATGATGAAAAGGTTAAATTAGTAATTGTTGATTCTCTTACTGCTCATTTCAGGGCTGAATTTGTTGGTCGTGGAACACTTGCAACTAGACAGCAAAAATTAAATAAGCATATGCATGCACTTGCAAAAGTTGCATCGGTTCACAATGTTTGTGTGTATGTAACTAATCAAGTTATGTCTAAACCAGATCAGTTCTTTGGTGATCCAACAGAAGCAATTGGTGGACATATTGTTGCACACAACTCCACATTTAGACTTTACTTACGTAAAGGGAAAGCTGGAAGCAGAGTAGCAAAACTTGTTGATTCTCCAAACTTACCAGATGGTGCAGCAGCATATCTTGTTACTGAAGAAGGATTGATTGATGCTTGATTAAGAAGTAATTTTGTTTTTTTAATTCTTTTATTTTTTTCTTAGGTTTTCTATGTTCTTCTTAAAATCTATGGATACCACTTATAAGTAATAACAAAATAGAAACATTTATAGTTTCTGCATTGCGTGCGTTAGACTTAGTGTTGGGCATATTCT
>CAYLIL010000100.1:0-3811 GCA_964384045.1 uncultured Methanosarcinales archaeon | reverse complement strand
TATTACAGATGAAGCACATAGAACACAATATGATATTTTTGCGATAAATATGCGAACAGCTTTGCCTAATGCTTCTTTTGTTGGATTTACAGGAACTCCATTGATGGCTAAAGGAAACGAAAAAACAAAACAAGTATTTGGAGATTACGTATCAGTTTATAATTTTAAAGATGCAATTGATGATAATGTTACTGTTCCACTATTTTATGAGAATAGATCAGACCCACTACAACTTCATAATCCTAAGATTAATGAAGAAATGTATAATATTATTGATGAAGCTGATTTAAATCCCGAACAAGAAAAGAAATTAAGTAATGAACTCTCCAAAGGTTATTACTTATTAACGAGAGAAGATAGATTAGAAAAAGTTGCAAAAGATATTGTTGATCACAACGTCAATAAAGGTTATCAAGGAAAATCAATGGTTCTTAGCGTTGATAGATTTACAACAGTAAAAATGTATGACAAAGTTCAGAAATATTGGAAAGAACATATTAAATCATTAAAATCTAAATTAAAAACAGCAAAATATGGAGAATCTGAAAAGATAAAAGATAAAATATCTGAAATGGAAAAAACAGATATGGCAGTTATCATCAGTAAAAGCCAAAATGAGATTAAACAATTCCAAAAAGTGAATCTTGATATTACAAAACATAGGAAAAGACTTGAAGGTCCTGAAAATCTAAAAGATAAATTCAAAGATGAAAATGACTCATTACAGATAGTATTTGTTTGCCACATGTTATTGACTGGTTTCAATGTCAGATCTTTAAGTACGTTGTACATTGATAAACCGATGAAAAATCATACATTGATGCAAGCCATATCAAGACCTGCAACATTCATTCCAGGAAAAGCAAGAGCATTTTTGGTATCCTATCTTGATATATTTAAACCATTAAAAGATGCGTTATCATTATATTCTGTTCCAAGAACTACAAGCGAGGGAATTTTTTCTCTTCAAGAAAAGGATGTATTAATTAAAGAACTTGCCAAGAAAATTAAAGATATGAATGATTATCTTAATTCAATATCTATTAATTATTGGAAAATAATTTCTGCAAAAGGATCTGAAAAATTAAGACTACTTTCTCAACTTGAAGAAAGAGGGATTAGTCCAATTCTAAAAAATGATGAAACAAAAAATCTATTTATAAAAAATTCAAATTATTTGATTAAATTATTCAACGATTGCAAACCTGATAAGAGATTAAGTGAGTATATTGATTATATTGCTTTATATGAAGAGATTCTTCATACAATCAAATCTTTAGATCCTAAAGTAAATATCTCTTCAGTATTAGAAGATTTAAAAGATGTTTTAGATAAATCAATTATGGTTAAAGAACCAGAAGCGTCTTATGGTAAAAGTAATTTGATTGATTTAAGTAAAATTAATTTTGATGCAATAAAACAGACTTTTAAGAAAAGAAAAAGTAATGTTGATGTTGAAAGGTTAAAAAATGTAATTTCATTCAAATTAGCGGATATGATCAAAATTAATAATACAAGAACAAATTATCTTGAGAAATTTCAATCTTTAATTGATGATTATAATTTAGGTTCTCTTGATCAAGAATTCTTTTTTGATGAATTAGTGAAGTTATCAAAAGAACTAAGCAAAGAAGAAATAAGACATAAAACCGAAGGGTTGAGTGAAGAGGAGTTAGCTCTTTTTGATAAATTAAAAAAGCCAAAATTAACTAAATCTGACAAAGAGGAAGTAAAAAAATGTGCTAAACAATTATTATACAAATTAAAACATGATGGGTTGAGTGCAGTAGATTGGAGAAAGAAACCACAAACTAAGGCAAAGGTAATGGTAGAAATAAAAATGGAATTAGAGACTGGGCTTCCAGAAAGTTATACTGATGAAGAATATGGGGTAAAATGTGAAACAGCATTTCAACACTTTTTTGATAATTATTGGGGGGAAGGGCAAAGCATATTTGCTTTAGGTTAAAATGATATACAAATTCAGCCCATCATCATTAAGTTTATTGAAGAATTGTCCTAGATGTTTCTGGTTGAGATTCAATAAGAAAGTAAACAGGCCTGCAGGAATATTTCCATCTTTACCAAGTGGAATGGATAAGATTTTAAAAGTTCATTTTGATAAGTTTATGAAGAAAGGAGAATTACCTCCAGAACTTCAGAAATTTAATGGGAAATTGAAGCTCTTTGATGATGAAGAATTATTAAATATCTGGAGAAATAATTTTAGAGGTATTCAATGGACTGATAAAAAAGGTAATCTGTTTCGTGGAGCGGTTGATAATATTCTTGTAAAAGGAAAGAAATTGATTGTCTTAGACTATAAAACAAGAGGTTATCCATTAAAAGAAGATACTCACACACATTATCAAAATCAAATGGATATTTACAATTTCTTATTAAGAAAAAATGGTTATGAAACAGAAGATTATACTTATCTGTTGTTTTATCATCCCAATAAAGTTCATGAGAATGGAGATGTAGATTTCCATGCAGACTTGATTAAGATTAAAGTCAATATTGATAATGCAAAGAAGATTTTTAAGAAAGCAGTTGATGTTTTAGAAGAAGAACTTCCTAAAGCATCAGAAGAGTGCGAATACTGTAAATGGGCAGATAAATTGAATAGGTGAATAATATGTCAGAAAAAACAATCAAAATAAATCCAGGGGTAACATTGCCAGAAGTAGTCTCTTCAATAAAAAAAGGAGAATGGAAGATTCCAAGATTTCAAAGAGAATTTGTTTGGGAAAAAAGTAAAGTTATTGAGCTTCTTGATAGTATGTATAAAGAATTTCCAATAGGGAGTTTTTTTCTTTGGATACCACCAGAAGATTATGCCCATTATTACAAAGACATTCCAGAATTAAATATTGAAAAAGGAAATATGAGATATTATACCCATTTTATTCTTGATGGTCAACAAAGATTAACCTCATTATATGCAGTTTATAGGGGTCTTGAAATAAGAGGGTTTGATTATTCAAAAATTTGTTTCGATCTTGATACTCATAAATTTAATGTAGACTCTGAGAACGATGAAAGAAATATATCTATCCATACTGTTCTTAATGAAGATAAATTTCTGGGGATTTATAATGAACTCACAGACGATAGAAAGAAAAGTATTATGAGGGTCAAAGATAGATTGAAAAACTATCCATTTCCAGTAATCACAATAGAAGACAAAAATATTGAAGAAGCCTGTAAAATTTTTGAAAGGATAAATCAAGGTGGAAAAAAATTAAGTATATTTGATTTGGTTGTGGCAGTAACTTGGGATAAAGATTTTGAATTAAAAGAAGAAATTGATAAATTCAATAAAGAAATTGAAGATGTATTTGGAAAGATTGATTATGAAGTTTTTAGTGAAACATTATCACTGATTATTAACAAACAATGTACAAAAGCATTTCAATTAAAATTAACTCCTAATGAAGTTAAAGAACAATGGGAAGATGTTAAAAAGGCAATAGGGAAAAGTATACAATTTCTTAGATCTAATCTTAAAGTTAGAAATTACGCTTATTTACCATATAGAGACATGCTTGCTTTAATAGCTTATTACTATTATGATTGTCATAAGAATAAAGTTGAATTAGATAAGAAATTTCTTGAAGAGTGGTTCTGGAAAGTAGCTTTTTCTAATCGCTATAGTGGTTCTTCATTTAATAAAATCGGAGAAGATAGAGCATATATTTTTGATAGAAAATTAAGAAATGAAGAATTTAGTATTGATTATGATATTAATATTTCGGTGGATAAACTTAAAAATGTAAATATGGGAAGAAGAACTGCATTTAGAAATGCA
>CAYLIL010000099.1:2323-3811 GCA_964384045.1 uncultured Methanosarcinales archaeon | reverse complement strand
TTTTATATTTGAAAATAATGTTATTAATCCAATAACAGATTTAACAGCATCAATATTTAATACTTATAATAAGAGAGTTTAGAATCTATAAAAACCTAACATTAATAAATAGAACTCAATAATAAAGAAATATGGAATTTAAAGGATTTACACTAGACAAATTTCAAGAAGATTCAATAGCATGCATCGATAGACATAATTCTGTTGTTGTATCTGCACCTACTGGTTCTGGAAAAACTCTAATTGCAGATTATATTATTCACAAGTTTATTAATCAAAAACAAAAAATAATCTACACTGCACCAATTAAGGCACTATCAAATCAAAAATATAAGCAATTCTGTGATTCTTATGGCAAAGAAAAAGTTGGTTTATTAACTGGAGATGTTGTAAAAAATCCTGGTGCACAAATAATTATTATGACTACAGAAATCTATAGAAACATGGCAATATCTAATGATCCTTCTTTAGATGATGTTGGTTATGTTATTTTTGATGAAATTCACTTTATTAATGATATTGAAAGAGGTTATGTTTGGGAAGAATCAATAATATTTTCTCATAGAAATGTTAGATTTCTTTGTTTATCCGCGACAATCCCTAATGCTCAAGAGTTTGCAGATTGGATTCAATACACAAATAAACATACAGTTGAAGTTATAACTCATGACATAAGAAATGTTCCTTTGCATATAAACTTTTTTGACGCTGAGGCAGGCATTACTGATCTTAAACAAATAAAATATCTTGCAGATATTCCAGGTAAAAGAGTTAAAAAAGGTAAAAAGTTTAGAAGAGAGTTTACTCCAGCACCTAACCATATAGATCTTGTAAGAGAAATGAAAGATCAAACTCCCTGTTTCTTTTTTACATTCTCAAGAAAGAATTGTGAAAATAATGCAAAAGAATTATTGAAAAAACATTTTTTTAAATTTAATCCTGAAATAAATTCTTTCATAAGAGAAAAATTAAAGAATTCACCTAAAGAAATTAATAATCTTAAATCAACAAAATTATTAAGACAAACTCTTCCTTATGGAATAGGTTTTCATCATGCCGGTTTATTACCCATAATGAAAGAGTTAGTAGAAGATTTATTCTCTCAAGGATTAATTAAAATTCTTTATACTACCGAAACTTTTGCAGTAGGAATTAATATGCCTGCAAAAACAGTTTGTTTTAACTCAATAAGGAAATTTGACGGTGTAAGTTTTAGATTTATCAATTCTAAAGAGTTCTTCCAGATTGCAGGAAGAGCAGGTAGACGAGGGATTGACAAAGAAGGATTTGTTTATGTTATGCTTGACAGAAGAGATTTTGATTATGAATATCTTAATTCAATAACTACTAAAGATACTGAACCAATTAAATCACAATTTAAACTTTCAATTAATACTGTTCTTAATTTAATAAAATTGCATAAGCAAGATGAAATAAATAAGGTTTTGTGTAAAAACTTTTGGACTTATCAAAAATATGGTAAAAATT
>CAYLIL010000099.1:0-2313 GCA_964384045.1 uncultured Methanosarcinales archaeon | reverse complement strand
AAGACTATTTATTTTTAGAAATTTTAATAACATCAAAAAGAAATTATTAAGATTAAGTTATGTTGATACTAATAATATTTTAACAGAAAAAGGTAATTTCTCATCAATGATATATGCAGATGAAATTGATTATGGTGAAATATTTTCAACTGATTTTTATAAAGATTTAAATGAGTATCAAGTATTAATGATTATCGCTGCACTCTGCTATGAAGCTAGAGAACGAACAAAGTTCTTTGAAAAATATCCAAATGAACAACTAGTTGCACTTAAGAAATTATTAAAGAAGAATGAGTATTTATCTAAAGAAAAAAGGTTCAGAGAATTTAATAAGTTAACTGCACTTGTGCATCCTATTTATCATGGTAAAACTATTTTTGATGTTCTTGATAACACAAACTTGTTAGAGGGTGATGTTATAAGATTCTTTAGACAAATAATGGATCGTTTAGGCCAAGTTAAGAAAGCTACTAAAGATGATTCTTTGAGAAGAATGCTTAGCACTTGCCAAGATATTGTTTCTGTTTCTATGAAAGATATTGATGTTGTTTAGAATTATGCAAAGTTTTCACAATGATCAAGATTATAATTTGGGGCTAAGATTTTTTCTAAATCATTTATTGCATTTAAATCTTTATCTCTATTAAAATTTAAATATAAATTTGGTTTATTAAATTGTTCTAATACTCTAAGGATAGAAGAATATCTAGAATGTAATTCTGAAAAGAAATTATTGGGGTTCAACTCTTTATTTTTCTTTTTTTTAGAATTATATAACTCTAATAAGAAGTTATTAGTGCCAGTTATGTTAACAGATTTTAAACTTTCAATCATCTTATCTGCAGATTCTGATAAATCATTAAAAAAACTTAGAGCATCTGTTAAGTAACTCTTGCAAGCAGTTCCAAATTCAACAGAAGGATTATTATAAACTTCTTTAACTGTTGTTAACATTAAGCTTATAGCAAAAGAACTTTCGATATTAAGTTTTCCTATTGTGTAATCCATATTAATTTGTATAAAGTTTAGTTTATTTAAATCTTTCTCTCACTTTTTAAATGTTTTAGGATCAAACCGTGTTGATTCTTCCCAAATCTTATCAAAGTGAGCTTTAACAATTTTATATAAGATTGGACTGTTTGCCCAAATTGTTCTATAATTATGGGGGTCTCTTTTTTGAGATGGCCAAATTGTTATTCTTGTAAATTTTTCATCAAAGATTCCTATTTTTGGAAAATCACTTGTTTTACCTGTGAAGATTCTTATTTCTGCACCAATTTCGTGATATGCTTTTAGAACATCAAAATTCTTTCCATTATATAATGCAACAAATTTTGCTTTTACTCCTCTTTCAATTGATTTTTTTAATGTTCTGTAACAATTATAATATAATTTTTTTAATCTTGAACAAGAGAGAATTTCATTCTGAACAACTGTATTGCTATGTTCAACAAGTCTATGGATTTCTTCATCCCCTTCACTAATAGATAGAACATAAGGATTAAGTTTATTTTTTATTTTTTTCATATCTTCAAGATCTTTTTTTAATTTAGCGAGACTTTCTTCTTTGTCACTAATCATATTATCAAACAAGGTGTCATTAAGAATAAAGTATTTTTTTGGTTTGCTTGATTGTTCTCCTATTATTCCTTTATTCTTAAGAGTTTCAAGTGTTTCATAGATTTTGTTTTTAGGAATTTTTGTTTTTGTATAAATTTCTCTAACAGTTAATACTTCTCCTGGTAATAATACATTAATTATCTTTGTTTCATAGGCATTAAATCCTAATATTTTGAGGTTTGAATTATCCATTTTAGACCTTAATCTGGTAATGGCTGTTTTATTTATAAACTTATGTACCTTGGAAGTCCTAAACGACCTTATTATAAACCCGCATATTACATAAGTCTATAAATGTTTAACTGAGGGTGAATAATGAGGGGTTTTCAAAAAGCAATAAATCAAATTTTTAATAATGATATATTGATGCCTAAATCTATTGATTTAAACAATTATCATTTCTTTTCACCAATAAGTGCAGTAATCCCTCCAAATAGTGAGTTAAAGGTGGATACAGGGATAAAAGTTATTTTTCCTAATACCGAGTCTTTAATTTTCAAGCGAGATAATCACTTAATTCTAGATCATAAGATTGAACCAAATAAAAATCATATTAATAATGAATTCGATGCAATACTAACTTTAGTTAACAATTTAGATAGAGAAGTTGTTGTTAATAAGGGTGATTTTCTTTGTCAAGCTATGTTTGAGAAGGTTTAGAAGTTTATTATTTCTTCAAGAACAGATTTTTCT
>CAYLIL010000098.1:0-3814 GCA_964384045.1 uncultured Methanosarcinales archaeon | reverse complement strand
AGGTCTTGTAATAATTTCTCATGGTTTTAATTCATCACAACATAGAAGCTTAAATGCGAGTTATGTTTCTATAGAAAGTAAAAATATTTCAACTTCATATAATAATCTTACTTTTGAATTAGGATTAGCTATTACTGAATTAAATGGTCTTGAATCACAACTTTCCTCGGCAAACACAAAAAAAACAAATAGTGTTTCAAAAATCGCAATAATTAAATCTAACCTTAATTCTATTAAAACAGATATAACTCAGTTAAAAACATCATTAGAAGCTATTAGTGAGAGTATTTCATCAATAAAAGTATTGAATGCAGATAGTATTGTTAATCCAGTTAAAACAACAATTAAACCAATCACACCTAACTCTGATAAATCTATCTTTATGTTGCCTTTCTTAGTTATATTAGTTGTAATGTTTATTGGGATAATGTTATCTGGGACTAGTATTATAATTGATAAAATGTCTCCTGCTGCATTCAGAACATTTGCCTCACCTACAAAAGATTCATTTTATATTTTAGCTTACTACGTAACAAATATTTTGATTTTATTAATACAATTACTTATTATTGGTGGATTATCTCTATTCTTTTTCAAAGCAACAATTTTAAGCAATATTTTTCTAACTATTTTAGTAATCTTTCTTGCGTCAACTTTCTTTATTTTAGTTGGGATGGTCTTTGGTTATTTATTTAAAAGTCAAGAAACAGTGACAATAGCTTCACTAAGTATTTCATCTTTATTCTTATTTATTTCCAATTTGATTATACCTTTGGAAACTCTTCCTTTAGCAATACAAAAAATATCAAGTTATAATCCTTATGTTGTTTTTTCAGAATTATTAAGAAAAACTATGCTTTTTAATGCAAGCATAGGAGAAATAGCTTATTGGCTCTGTTTAATGGTTGTATATATTCTTCTTATGGTAGTAATAATCTTAATAATACAAAAACTTGCAAAAGTTGTATTTTTCAGAAAACCCCATTATAAAAAAAGTAGTAAAATGGATTTATCTATTAATATTAATCCTGAACCAACCGAAGACAAACAGTTAAAAAAATAATTAATTAATAATATTCTTTAATTCTTCTATATCTTTATTAGAAATATTAATTGGCGATTTTTCTAAAGAATCAAAACCCTTTATTTTTTCTCTTGTTTCATTCTTTGTTAAAGTGTTTTCAAATGACTTTAATAAAGCATTCTTTAACTTTTTATCATGTTGACTTAAAAGCTCCTGAAAAAATAATGCTATTTTGTCATTTTTCAGTTTCAAATATAAAATCATAGATTCTGTATTTGGCTGTGGATAAAAACACTTTCTAGAAACTTTCTCTTTAACTTCATAATCATAAATTAACTTTAATAGTTCATTTTTATCTAAATAACTAAGGAAATTGATTCCTGTTGTTAAAACAACTAACTCTGGTTGTTTAATTAGTATTTTTTTTATTAATGGCTCAGAAATAGAATAAGGGATATTTGCAACTATTTTATTGAAGTGAATATTCTTAATTAAGCTCAATGCATTACCTTGTTTTAAAGATAGGTTTTCTGAGTTGATTTTTTCTAATTCTTTGAAAAGTTCTGAATCTAATTCAATAGCCTTAACTTGTGTTTTCTTAATTAATAATTTTGTTAATGCTCCTTTACCTGCACCAATCTCAAGAACAATATCTGTTTCTTTTAAATCAGCATAATTAACTATCCTTGTTAATAATTCTTTATCAATCATAAAATGTTGATCAAGGTTTTGTTTCTCCATAATATATTAGAAGCACTAGTTTTTTAAAACATTTATTGTTTCTTAAACACATAGGCCGGTGGCCCAATCTGGATAAGGCGACAGCCTCCTAAGCTGTAGACTGCGGGTTCGAATCCCGTCCGGCCTGTTTATTTCACAAAGCCTTCCGAGATTCGAAGATGCTCAATAATCAAAGATTATTGGCACCTCGCTTCGCTACGGATCACCGTCCGGCCTGTTTATTTCTTTTGAGGATTCGAACGAAGTATTTTATTTCTTTAAAAGCATATGGCAAAGATTATAAATAAGTTGGTTATTAGCTTATTTATGAATAACAAGCCGCATTTAAGAATTCTGGATACTTTGAATAACATAAGGTTTCAAGTTGGTACAAAGTTATTTGTAGAAGTTTTACTTGGTGAAGAAACTGCAAGGATTATGAAACTTAGACTTAGCAAAACAAGAGGTTTTGGTTGTTTGGCTCAGAAAACTTCTAAGCAGATTGAAGATCTTCTTGATGTTATGAAATTTAATAAGTTAATAGAAATTCAGCCTTTAGCAAGTAATAAATTCATTAAAGTGTTAAAAATAACTAAGAAAGGCCTAAATGAAATGATTATGCCTAAGCTATCTTTAGATTCTAAGAAAGGCATAAATAAATACTTTGATAACCTTGAAGAAATAAAAGATATTGACCTTAAGAATTTTAAATTATTAGACTCATTATTAAATGGATTAAATAATTATCAAAAGAAATCAGTTATATCTGATTCTAAAAGAATACTCTGTATTGCAGGTGCAGGTTCTGGTAAAACTTCAGTTTTAATTAAAAGAATTGAGTATCTTGTTAAATATAAATCAGTTGAACAAGATAAAATATTAGCTATAACATTTACTAGGAAGGCTCGGCAAGAAATGCAAGAGCGGCTTTCTCTTATTATTCCAAACCATAAAGTAAAGATTGAAACTTTCAATTCCTTCTCTGAGAAAATTCTTAGAAAATATGAAAATGAAATTTATGGTTCTGAAGCAAGAGTGATTGATATAAAACTAAGAACAAAGTTATTTCTAAAAGTTCTAGAAAAATTAGAAATTAAACCTAATGATGCGGTAAACACTTATTTTAGTGATAGGAAAATAAGATCTAATGATAAGAACACATTATTATTTTCTTTAATGAACGATGTATTCGCAATCAATGACTACTATCTTAATAGGTATGAAACTTATGATCAAATAAATAAAATAATAGATGATTTTTCTTTTGAAGATAAAAAGAAAGCTAGAATGATTTTTAAAATTTTAAAATTAGTTGATGGCTACAAAAAAAATAATAGTCTTAGAGATTACACTGAGCAAGTTGTTCATACAAATGAATTCTTTAAGAAAAGTAAAAAGAAAATTCCTGAATTTGAACATATATTAATTGACGAATATCAAGATATTAATGATTTGCAAATTGAGTTAATTGACCTTTTAAATCCTTTAAACTTGTTTGTTGTTGGTGATCCTAGGCAAAGTATATATGAGTGGAGAAATGCACGTATAGAGCACATACTTGGATTTAATGCAAAATATCCTGATGCTTCAATTTTACAGCTAAGAACAAATTATAGATCAACACCAGATATAATAAATATTGCAAATGAAGTTATTGATCCATTAAAACTTCCTAAACTGAAAGCTCATAGTCAAGATGAATCTAAATCTGTTGTAGTAATAAAACATCAGAGTGATGTTGCAGAAGAAATATTCTTAATGCATAGTATCCTTGCACAAGATATTCCTAGAAATGAAATTTATATTTTAACAAGAACAAATAAACAACTTGATAATATTGCAGAGTTTCTTACTAAGAATAAAATTAAGTTTTTGAAAAAAAGTTCTGATCTAGAAAATAGTTCAAGAATGCCAAATAAAGATGAAATCTTATTATCTACTGTTCATGCAATTAAAGGTTTAGAAGCAGAACTTGTTTTTGTTGTTGGTTCTAACTCGCTTAATTATCCTTGTAAAGCATCAGAACATCCTGTTCTTGAGTTAATTAAAGCAGAGGATAATTATAATAAA
>CAYLIL010000097.1:0-3827 GCA_964384045.1 uncultured Methanosarcinales archaeon | reverse complement strand
ATTGTTATTCTCAGTGATGCTATGCCAAATATTGGTGAAGTAGAACAAGTTTATGAAGCAGTTGCAATCGCTACAGCTAGAAAAATAACTGTTTCTTTTATTGGTGTTGATCTCGATGAGAAAGGGGAGAAGATTGCAGAAAAAATCACAGAGATTGGTAATGGTCGACTTTACAAAGTTAAGAAACTTGATAATATTGATTCGATATTATTAGAAGATTATGAGTTTGCTCGGAGAGCATAGGATGAAGTGTTTGGAAACTTTACAAAGTATCCGAAAAACTTTCGAAAAAAGTTAACAAAATGATTTAAAGATATTTTAATTCTTATAATTATGCAAAAATATGAAGTTTATGAACATATAGGGTTTAGAAGAAAATTCAAAAAACTTCCAAAAGAAATACGAGAAAGATTTAAAAAACAAATTAACAAATTAATCATTGATCCTTACTCATTAGCCAAACCTCTAGGAAATAAAAATTTTAGAGAATTAAAAAACAAAGGGTACAGATTATACTACTATATACTAAATAAAAAAATTATAATAATACTAATTAATGTATCAAACAAGAAAAACCAACAAGAAATTATTAATAATTCCAAAAAGATTAAAGATTACCTAAGCGAACAAAAACACCAATAATTATAAAAAAATATTTAAATATTTAAAACAATACATAATAAAATGGACAAAACAACAAAATTAGTTAGAGAACAAAAAGAATTAATGAGAAAATTAAATAGTGAGATTATCAGACTAGAAAAAACAGGTATTAAATTAAAAAATGAATAAAGAAAAACAAATTAAAAAATTAAAAGAACAAAACAAGTTCTTAAATAGCATAATAAAAGCTTTCCGAGACATAAGAAAAGGGAAGATAGTAAAGTATGACTCTTCTAATTATAATTAGAATTTATCAAATATATGATTCATAAAAGTTAATGTAAACTTATACACAACATAAAAACCGAAAAGTTTATATAATAGTTAACATAGGTAACATATATGAATATAGAAAGCGGAAAATATACAGTAGAAAGTTTTGCAGATAAAAATGATTTAACAAGAGCTTCAGCTATCAACAAACTTTCTAAACTTAAAAAAGAAGGCTATATTCAAGTAAGTGGAGGAGGAAAACAAAAAAGAATCTATAAAATTTCAAATAAAAAACTAAGACAACCAAATGGTTTTTTTAACGTATTAAACACATACTCACCAGAGAAAATAACCCCTAATTTCAAACATTATATTTTTGGAAATTATTCAGTAGAGAAAGCAATTATTGATGGATTATATTTAACAAAAGATATAAGAATAAAAAATGCAATGTATTCATTATTCAACCATATAAAAAACTGGAAGAAATTATTTGATTTAGCTAAAAAACATAATCTAACTAAAGAAGTTCTTAAATTATATTATGAAGCAAGACAAAAAGTTAAAGTTAGAAAAATCCCCGAGAGGTATAAAAATGATAAATGTTGAAGATCAAAATGAATTATTTAAATTAATTGCAAATTATCTTGAAAAAGATATCTCCTGCATAGCAATAGGCGGAACTGCAATGATGTTTTCTGGTTATAAAAATACAACAAAGGATATTGATTTAGTATTTCAGAACTTAAAGGATAGAAACATTTTCATAGAAGCTATTAAAAAATTAGGCTACAAAGAAAAATCATTAATAGGAATATATAATAAGGAAAGAATAAAAAATAAAAACAAACCAGTAATATTCTCTCGTGGAGAAGAAAGATTTGATTTATTTGTTAAAGATGTTTTTGGATTTAAATTAACACTAAATAATAATTTTATAGAAAAAAATGACTTTATTGATAAATCTGAATTAAATATTTATATTTTACCAAAAGAATATTTAATCTTATTAAAATCAATAACAAACAGAGAAAAAGATTATGAAGACATAGAAACAATAATAAAACTAGAAAAAGAAATTGATTGGGAATTAATAATTAATGAAGCAATAAAGCAAAAAAACACTAATTCGTGGATTTTAATTGATCTTGAAGAAACAATGCAAAAACTAAAAAAGAACATATTCATAAAAAAGAAATATTTTGATATGATTTATGCAGCACAGGAAAAATAAAAAAAAAGAATAATGCTCAATAACTTACTAAGTTATTGGCACCGAAAAACGGAATTAAATAAAAAAACTATCTACGTCCTCGACCAGAAGGTTTCCCTCTAGAACCACTCTTAGGCCTAGATGAACTTCTACCTCTTGGGCCAGAACCGCCTTTTTTAGGACCAGTACTTCTTCCTGAACTAAATCTTCTAGGACTTGAACTACTATCAGAAGAACTTCGTTCTCTTGAACCAGAACTTCTTGCAGGACCTGAACTAGATCCTCTAGGGCTAGAACTTCTACTTCTAGGACTTCGTTCTCTTGAACCAGAACTTCTACCTCTTGGGCTTCTTTCAGAATCTCCGTCTGAAGTTTCTCTGCTTCTACCAAAGCTTCTTCCTCTTGAGCCTCTACCAGAAGAACGTTCAGTATCATTGAATCTTCCTCTTGAAGGGCTTCTGCCTCTTCCAGAATCTCTTCCTCGACCACCAAATCTTGTTTTAGGAGAACTCTTTACCATTTCAATTCTTTGAACCTTAGGCAAATCAAGTTCTTCAAGTTTAACTTGTTGTTCATTTAATAATCTAGTAAAGTTTTCATAATCTCTTCTTGAAAGAATTGTAATTGCATTACCATCTTTTCCAGCACGAGCAGTTCTACCAATTCTATGGATATATTGCTTGCTATCATTAGGAACATCATAATTGTAAACATGTGAAACTCCTTTTACATCAAGTCCTCTTGCAGCAACATCAGTACAAACAAGAACTTCAACACTCTTTGAGTGAAATTTATTCATTGTTTTACTTCTCTTATCTTGAGAAAGCCCACCATGGATTGCAGTTGCATTAATTCCTTGAGCTTTTAAGTTATCAGCTACATAATCAACATTATGTCTAGTATTACAAAAAATCATTACTAAGCCAGTTTCTTCATTTTGCAATAAATGAACAAGCAAAGGAAACTTTGAATTTTGTTTTACATCATAAAAAGTTTGTTTAAGTTTTTTAGGATCCACTCTTGCTCCTGCTCTAACTCTAACAGGATCATGCATATATTTTTTTGCAATAAACATTACATCATCTGAAATAGTTGCAGAGAATAATAATGTTTGTCTCTTTTTAGGACAATGTGATAAAATATCTTTAATATCGTCTATAAATCCCATATCAAACATTCTATCTGCTTCATCAAGAACAACAGTAGAAACTCTAGTTAAATTAATTGTTCCCCTACCTAAATGATCTAAAAGTCTTCCAGGAGTTGCAACAACAACATCTGCTCTCCTTAAAGCAGAAATTTGTGGGTTAATTGATACGCCACCATAAACTAATGCAACTTTTAATTGTCTATTCTTAGAGAACTTTAATATTTCATCAGAAATTTGATGAGCTAACTCTCTTGTCGGAGACAAAATTAAAGATTGTATACCTTTAGTAGGCATGGTACTTTGTAATATTCCAGCACTAAATGCTAATGTCTTACCAGATCCAGTTGCAGATTCTGCAACAATGTCTTTACCTTCTAAAACTAAAGGGATTGATTTCTCTTGTACTTCAGTAGGGGCTTCAAAGCCTTGTTTTTTTATTACTTTTAGTATAGGTTCTGATAAACCTAATTTTTCAAATTTTTCCATTTTAAATACCACAAAAATACTAATTAAATTGAGGCAGTATTTTTGAACGTTACAAATATACATTTATAATTATGTTCATATATTTGCAATATATTAAGAAAG
>CAYLIL010000096.1:0-4069 GCA_964384045.1 uncultured Methanosarcinales archaeon | reverse complement strand
CAAGAAGTGCATCTTTTATTTCAGATTCTTTTTTCATTATTCAGAAGAGTAATCTTAAGAGTTTTATAAATTTTATTAGTATATTTTAAAAGAATTGCTGTAATTAATTCTTCTTATTCTTGCTAAGATTATTTAACTTTAAGAATATGTCATCTCGGTGTTTTCTTGGTTTTTTAAGATAGCTAGAATCATGATTTGTTAAGTTATGGCTATTCTCTTCAAATTCAGATAATATTTGTTTTTTCTTTTCTTTATTTATCTTTTTTCTTTTAATTTGTAATTTTTTTTGTAAAATACTTTTACTCTTAATTCTTGGTAATGTTACTTCTTCACGTCTTTTCTTTTCTTTTAACTTTCTTAACAACTCTTCATTTTGTTCTTCTCTTTCTTCTTTTTCAAATTCGCTAACTAAATGAAAAGCTTTTTTTACTGCTTTACTTGCTTTATTAAACATTTTATTTATTTTGTTATTTGCTGTTAATTCAATACTAAAATAGACACTTAAAGCGCCAACTATAATCATTAGAAGAATTATTGTCAAAGAATTAGCAGAATTTAATTCTTGCCCTCTTTTTGTTGTAGTCTCTTCCTCAGCCAATGCAAAACTAAAGATTGTCATTAATATTATCAAACTAATAATAAAATGAATTATTGTTCTTTTAACAATTTCTTTGCCTGTTTTAGGTTTAAAACTTAACATAACAGTGTTAAACACAATATGGTTTAAAAAATTATTGTTAAAATTTGACAAATTTTATATATAACTATATAAATCTTAGTTTAATTAATTATGGGGTGTAAATTATGACAAAGACTGAAGAAAATCTAAAAGCTGCATTCGCAGGTGAAAGTCAAGCTAGAAACAAATATACTTATTTTGCTAAAGTTGCAAGAAAAGAAGGTTATCATTATATTGCTAAAATATTTGAAGAAACTGCTATGAATGAAATGCAACATGCGAAAGATGAATTTAAACTTCTTAATGGTATTGGCGATACTGAAGCAAACCTTAAAGCTGCAATTGAAGGTGAGCATTATGAACAGGAAAGCATGTATCCTACTTTTGCTAAAGAAGCTGAAGCTGAAGGAAATGAAGAAGCTGCAAAACTCTTCAAAGAAATTGCTGAAGTTGAAAAGAAACATGAAGCAAGATATATAAAGCTTTTAGAATTGGTGCAGAATAAAACTGTTTACAAAAGATCTAAACCAATTAAGTGGAAATGTTCTAAATGTGGTTATATCCATGAAGGAACAGAACCTCCAGCAGAATGTCCTTCTTGTAAACATTCAAAAGAATACTTTGAACCTGCGTGCACTTGTTTAGATGAGTGTAATTGTAGTTGTTAAGAGGTAAACAAAATGGTTAAAAAAAATACTTTATACAAATGTGAAATCTGTGGTAATGTCGTGGATGTAGTGAGTGCAGCTGCACCAGAGATACATTGTTGCGGTCAACCAATGAATGAAATTATTTCTAAAACTATTGAACAAGAAGGAAAAGAAAAACATATTCCTATTGTAACTATTGAAGGAAATAATATTAATGTAAAAGTTGGTGAAATTGCTCATCCAATGAC
Source organism: uncultured Methanosarcinales archaeon (assembly GCA_964384045.1). Lineage (GTDB taxonomy): Archaea > Nanobdellota > Nanobdellia > Woesearchaeales > CAYZNE01 > CAYZNE01. The sequence goes on along the minus strand of CAYLIL010000096.1, from coordinate 2,492 downwards.
TGAAGAACATTACATTCAACTTATTCAAGTTGTGAAAGATGGTAAAATAATTAAAGAAAAAAGACTTTGCTCAACTGATAGTCCTGAAGCAACGTTTATACTTGATAGTGTTGATGAAATTAAAGTAAGAGCTTTTTGTAATGTGCATGGTTTATGGATTAATTAATTTTTTCTTTTTTATATTTTTTAATATAATTATAATTAAAATGAATACAGACATAGATTCTATATATAAAGTATTGAATAAGTCAGTTAAAGAATATAAAGTTCCTATTGTTGATTTAGTTGAAGTTCAAACAAAAGATCCTTTTAAGATTCTTATTGCAACAACTCTTTCTGCAAGAACAAGTGATAGTGTAACTGCAGAAGCTTGTAAGAAATTATTTGTAAAAGCTAACTCTCTTAATGATCTAGAGAAATTAACTGTTAAGCAAATTGAGAAGTTAATTTATCCTGTTGGTTTTTATAGAAATAAAGCTAAACATTTAAAGAAATTACCTCTTGTTCTTAAAGAAAAATTTGATAATAAAATTCCTAAAACAATAGAAGAATTAATTGCGCTTCCAGGTGTTGGAAGAAAAACTGCAAACCTTGTTATGGCTGTTGCATTCAAGATTCCTGCAATCTGCGTTGATGTTCATGTTAATAGAATAATGAATAGATTTGGTTATATTAAAACAAAGAATCCTCTTGAAACAGAGATGGCTTTAAGGAAGAAACTTCCTAAGAAGTATTGGTTAAAGATTAATTATATTATTGTTGCATTCGGCCAGAACCTATGTAAACCAATTAATCCTCAATGTAATATTTGTCCGGTATATAAATATTGTAAAAGAGTTGATGTTAAGACTAAACACAGAAGAATATTAAAATAAACTTATTATCTGATAGATTTGTGTTCTAATAAATGGTTGCAGTGAAGAATCATTAGAAACTTCTTCAAGAATTGCTACTACTTTATGGCAGCTTATTTCTTTGTCCTCTTCTTTATTATTTAGAATTGCAATAATATTATTAATTTTTGTTTTAAGACTTTTTGGAATTCCCACGTCTCCTTTTAACATTTCCAATGAGCCTATTACTTCTTGGTAATCCATTCTTATTCACTCAGGTTAGACATTATTTCTTTTTGCATTGTTGCTGCTTTTTCTTGTAATTTAATTTCTTGTTTTTCAAGAATTTTTACTTTTGCGCTAATAATTTCACTTTTTTCTTTTATGTCTTTCTTAAGATCTTCTTTATCCGCTGCAATCATGATATTGCCTATAATTTTGTAAGAACTATTTGTTTTTTCTAATGCTTTAAATGCTGAATTAAAGTCTTTTAATTGTGTAGTAAATTGTTGTTTTTGTGCTGAAATATTAGCAACATTTTGTTGTAGTATTGATAACTCTTGAATTCTTTTGTCTTTATCCATCTTATTTCTCAACATTTGTTTTAGTTTGATAATAAATAGAAAGCATTGTTGTTATGCCATTGATTGATGCTCTTAATGACACAATATCTTCACTCTCGATAATTATGAATAATTTTTGGTTTTTCTCTTCAAGCTTTACCTTGCTTGTTTTTGCATTAAAATTGTCTGCTTGAAATAACTTTTTTATATTTTCAATATCTTCTGTTATTTCAATTGTGTTTTTTAGCATTCTACCTTGCTTTAACTTTTGTTATTGTATTTCTTGGTTTAAAAATTATTTTTGAACCGCAGTACGGGCATCTAACCCTTTTTTTTATGTATCTATCAGAAATTTCTTTATTACATTGAAAACATTTATAGGTTGCCATATTAATCTCCTTTGAAGATTTATTCTTCAACTTTTTCTTTTAATTTTGGCATTTTATCAACAAAATATGCTTTGCTTGTAAATTTTGCTTCACATTTTTCGCATTGCCAAATACCAAGACTTAATCTTTTTACTTTTTTGAATTGACAAAAAGGACATTTGTACTTTTTTCTTTGCATAGATTCAATTTTACCTAGTTTAGCTCTAGTGGTTCTTCCGTATCTTGAACCTAATCTTCTTGTTGTAGGACTTTGTTTTGTTGCCATTTTTTACCTTTTGATTATTATAAATAATATGGGGCTGCCCAGATTCGAACTGGGGTCTTCTGGCCCCAAACCAGAGAGGATGGACCAGGCTACCCTACAGCCCCAATTCTATTATTCTAACAGTTAATTGTAGAAATTATAAAGGGTTTTAAAAGCTTTCGTTTATTGAATTGTGTGAAATGCTATTATTCTGCCTTTTCAGGCTTTAAATTTGGGTATGTCTCAAAGGGGTTTATGTATACTATCTTAAGGCGAACTGATTAGAATTATATATCGAGTGCGTTGTCGGGGGATGCTCCCACGGGACGACAGCACTTTAAATTGCAATATTTATTCAGTGAGAGATAGTATACAATTTAATTCCTTTTGGAACATACCATTAAATTCTGTTCTATCCTGATTTAGGTTTACACTTTTCTTTTTTTGTGCAACAAAATATAAA
>CAYLIL010000095.1:0-4125 GCA_964384045.1 uncultured Methanosarcinales archaeon | reverse complement strand
TAACAGCTTTTTTTACTGGTTTAGAAGTTTTTGTTTTTTTAGTGTTTATCATCTTTTTATCCCCTTAATTTAAGTTATTAAAATCCCCTTATAGGTTGTTTTGGATTTGTTGAGCATTTTCAAATCCTTTTATAGGCTGTACGGGATCCGAAGCAAAACTTTGTTTTGCGTGGTGCCAATAATCTTTGATTATTGAGCATTTTCAAATCCTTTTATAGGCTGTACGGGATTTGAACCCGCGACCCTCCGCTTAAAAGGCGGATGCTCTGCCGAACTGAGCTAACAGCCTATTACTGTTTTGATAATAAACGCCCTGACCGGGATCCGTAGAGCTTTTGCTCGAGGTGCCAATAAACGAAGTTTATTGAGTATCTCTGAATCTTGGTCTGGGTAATTTGTAATATTAAAACGCCCTGACCGGGATTTGAACCCGGGTCGCAGCCGCGACAGGGCTGCATGATAGGCCGGACTACACTATCAAGGCATATTGTCTGCATAACTCTAACTATATCGTTCTATCTCAATGCAATATTTTTATGAGAAACTTTGGGATATAAAAGAGAGTAATGCCATTTTAATTTTAGTTTGCAACCTTTATATAATTGGTTGAGGTAATTATATTTTAAGGAACGCCAAACCATTTAAAAACGTTTTGGTTTTTAGGGCTTCTATTCATTGAATTTTGGGGTTTGGGAAATTTTGCTTCTTTTCTGAAAATTTTTCAGAAAAAAGTACTCAAATGTTTTGAATAGCAGCTTTTTTCTTAGTATTATGAAAAAATACTTAGTTTTAATATTAATTATAGTATTATTGACAATTTCTCAAGTTGATGCCTTATTCATTAATGAAATAATGCCTAATTCTATTGGTGATGATAATAATCAAGAATATATTGAAATATTTGGTTCAAATAATTTGTCAGAATTTACTATTGGTGATTCTTCATCAAATGATTCATTGAATCTTTTGCAATTTTGTGATGAGTGTAATTATTCTTTAATTGTTGAAGAAGGATTTGATTATTCTGGGCTTAATTGTTCTGTATTTTCTGTTGGGGCAACAATTGGTAATAATCTTGGCAATACTCAAGATAGTGTTTATCTTTATAATAATGGTTTTATTGTTGATTCTGTGAGTTATGATTATACTATTGAAGGTTTATCTTATAATTTTTTTAATAATTATTGGAATTATACCGAACCCACACCTTGTTTTGAAAATTTTATTTATTTTTCTGAGGACAATTCTACTTCAAATGAAACAATTAATCAAAGTGATAATTCAACAATAAACAACACTGATTTGTGCAATGTTTCTATCTCAATTGAAATAAAAGATAATCAAAAGTTTTTTACGTCTGGCGAAGCAATAAAATTTAATAATCAACTTTCTGATGATAATTATAATTACACAATAACATATTGGGTTGAAGATTATTTTAATTCTACTTTAAAAGATCCTGTTGAAACTGCCAATCTTAATCAAAAACAATGGACTCCAAATATTGATTCTAAATATGAAATAGCGAAAGTTAAAAATAATCTTTCTTTTATTAATTGTTCTAATGAGAACAATAAAACTTATTCTGAAACAATTGTATTTATTGTCAATGATAATCAACAAGATAGTGTAAATGAGGAATCAACTGTTGAGTTTGATATTCCTAAGATAACTTCTAATTATGTTAGTGTTGCAGGAGAATTATATAAGGGTAATACAAATAAAAGAGTTTTTTCTTTTTACTTCCAATGTAAAAATGAAAATAAAAAAACAAAGAAATCTCCTGAACTAAAAATTTATCTCAATAAAAAATTTTCTTCACAAGAATTTTCCTATAAACTTCCAATTAAAGATCAATTAGATGTTTGTTATTCTGCCCCTAAGATTTCTTATTCTGGTCTTGATCTTGGAGGAGAAATTGATGTTGAAGAATTTAAAAGAAGAGTAACAGATGTTGAAACAGAGTTAGAAGTTGATGATGAACTCAATAATGTTAATAAAGATAATGAAACTGGTCTTGATAAAAATATAAGAATTTTTACTTATTCAAGCAATAACAATCCATTGCAAATAAATTCTAATTTTATTGCAATTAGTCAAGAATTATTTCTAAATAAAAGTAAGAATAATTCTGATGCAAATAAAAATATTTCACAAAAAATTACGGGCTACACAACTAACGGAAGTATTCTGGGTAGCGGTTTTTCTTTTATTAATTTAGTTGTAATTGCATTATTGATTGCTGTAATCAGCCTTATTTTATTTAAGAAATGGTAATTATTGTTTTTTAAATTAATATACTAATATCCACAATAAGCTTTTTAATTAGTCTCTTACTTATAAATAAACTTAAAAAAAATAGTAACCTTTAAATACTTGTTTTTAAACTTTATGTGTTACAATAAGGATTGTTTTTGATAATTAACCTTATTTGGGGTTTAGGGATTTATTATGATTGAAAAATATAATGAAATATTTAATGAAGTATTAGGTAAAATAAAACCAGAGAAAAGATATGTTGACACTTTCTTATCAGAAGTAAATAGGATTATATCTTGGTTTAATACTGCAATTAGATCTGAAAATGTAGTTGCTGAATGTACCTTAGGCGGTAGTGTTGCAAAAGGAAGTTTTCTTAAAAATGATCATGATGTAGATCTTTTTGTTAAGTTTAGTAAAGAATACAATTCTAAGGAGCTTGCTACTTTTCTTGAACATTTAATTTTATTAGTTTCTAAAAAACTTAATTTTAAATATAAAAAAGTTCATGGTTCAAGGGATTATTTCCAATTTGAATATAGAGAAATAAAGTTTGAGGTAGTGCCGGTTCTTAAAATATTTAATGTTGCTGAAGCAGAAAACATAACTGATGCAAGTCCATTACATGTTGGTTTTATAAAAAAACAAATTTCTAAAAAACCTAAACTTGCTGATCAAATAAGATTAACAAAACAATTTTGTAAATCTGTTGGGGTTTATGGTGCTGAAAGTTATATTAAAGGTCTTAGTGGCCATTCCCTTGATTTGTTAACTTGTTTTTATGGTTCTTTTATTAATTTTGCTTCTTCAACAAAATATTGGAATGATAAAGTTATTATTGATGTTGAAGGAAAATTAAAAGAACCATTAAAGGATCTTAATCCTGCTAAAACAAAAAGCCCAATAATATTAGTTGATCCTGTTGATAATTCAAGAAATGCAACTGCTGCTTTAAGTAAAGAGAAGTTTGAACTTTTGAAAGTTAAAGCTCAAGAATTTATTAATAATCCTAGTATTGAATTTTTTAAAGTAAAAAAGTTAGATCTTAAAGAAGTTAAAAATGATTATAAAAAAGAGTGGGGTATATTTTTCTCAATAGAACCTATTACTAATAATAGTCAAGATATACAAGGAACTGCAATACTTAAGGCTCAAGAATTTATTGCAAGAAATTTAAAAAGTAATGATTTTAAGATAATAAAAAAAGGTTTTGATTTTGATCATATGTACTTTATTATTAAAAAAGAAGTCTTAAGCGATTATGTTCTTCATAGAGGTCCACCAAAAAGACAAAGAAATGATTGCAAAGAATTTGTTGCTAAATATAAGGGTAGGAAAAAAGTTTTTGATAAAGACCATAGATTATATGTAAGAATAAAAAGAAAGTTTAATGAACCTTTAAGTTTAGTAAAAAAATTGATTACTGATGAATATGTTACTTCTAGAGTTAAAAAGACTAAACTGCTTGCGAGAGTAAGATGATTACTGAATTAATTTATGTTGCATTATTGACATTAATTCCAACATTAGAATTAAGAGCAGGAATTCCTTATGGATTTATTGCTTTAAGTTCTATTCCTTATGCTTGGGTTTATGTTTTTATTGTCGCTGTTCTGACAAATATCTTGCTTGGGCCAATAATTTATTTTATTCTTGATAAGTTTGTTCATTTAATAAGAAGAATTAAATTTATTGATAAAATCTATATAAAAAAAGTTTCTCATATTCATGAAAAAATATTTCCTAAAACAGAGTTATATGGGGATATTGCCTTATCGTTATTTATTGCTATTCCTTTACCTGGAACTGGTAGTTATACTGGTGCGCTTGCTGCATATATTCTTGGAATAAAACCAAAAAGGTTCT
>CAYLIL010000094.1:0-4172 GCA_964384045.1 uncultured Methanosarcinales archaeon | reverse complement strand
TAGAGTAGGTTGGATGGGAAAAAACATAATAATCTTTACACATAAAATTAGATGGTAAAATTGTATCTTTAGTTTCTTCAAATACTTCTAAATCACCAGCATATTCAGAAGTGAAATGAATATTAGGTATTAATGAAAAAAATTGATGGTTTGCTTCATCAACATCATCCCAAGCTAACCAAGGCCCATTAGTATTTTGAATATAACTATCTAAATTTTTATCTTGGTATAAATAAAAATCTCCAATCTGACCATAGAAAGAATAAATAATATCATAATCTTCAAAATAATTAGAATCCATATTAGAATTATATAAACTAAAATAATCATTAAGATATCTTTCTGAAGCTTGGTCAAAAGTTAAAGGAGATTCATATAAATTAGTATAATATTCATATCCTGCCCAAGTATAATAAATATCATGATAAAATACTTCAGGCTCAGCATCTTTAAATTCAAGAAAAGCATATTTTCTATCAGGATAAATATAAATGCCTGGAAAATCTTCAGCATTATTATGTAATTCAGATACACAAGAAGTGTCAGTACAAAAAAGAATAGGATCTTGTATATAATCATTCCCAAGTAAATTTTGAGGAATTCTTCTTTCAGAATTAACTGAAGTTACTAGAATTAAAACTAATAATACTATAACTAAAAGAATTAATTTTTTATTAAACCTCATATAACACCTTATTTATTATATTTAAATTTAATATATTATATTTATAAACATTATGCTTTTAATTATGATTATATAGAGAATATTAATAAGTTATAATGGGTATTTAATCCTTTTTCAATTCAAGAACTCTTCTGAGTGCAAGAATATCTTCATTAGAAGTAATATTTTCAATGTTATTACAAATATAAACTAAAGAATATTTTAATTTATATTTTTTAAGTAATCTAATGTTTTGCTTTATTTTCTGCATAATGAAATGCTTTTTATTAGAGTTAAATAATTCGTTTAAATCAATGAATATTTTCTTTTCATGTTCTCTTGCATACTTACAAAATACTTCATCTATTCCTGAATTTTTTTGTTTCATAAAATCGTTTTCAGAGCCAACATTAATTAAGAGATTTTCTTTATTTCTAGCAAAAGAATTTTGTCTATTTGCTATATGGAATTTAATATCTTTAACAAATTGTATTTTATGTTGTTTACAAAACTCTTCAACTTCTTTTGTTTTAGCTATTATCATTAAGAATTCAATTATTAAAGTTATTTATACATTTTGTGCATTTATTACAATTTATACATTTAAGCAATAATACTTACATTGTAAGTATTTTAAAACATATTGATTAAATAAAATAAGTAAATTATACTAACTATTAAATTTAAAATATTAAATAAACATTATTTAAATTTACATTTATTAGCAATTAAAATCCTATAAATAAAAATATTAACATATGATGCATGAATTTTAACATCATCAATATCAGGATGATTATTAAAATTAGGAATATATTTTTCAGTTGAATTAGTAAGAATTTTAATAATATTATTTATATTTTTTTCACTAACTTTTTTAACACCATTACTACTTAATTTTATATTATTAGCATTAGAAATGTAAGATAAAACAAATTTTTCACATCTTCTATAGACTATTCCATTATCTACATAAATATTATTAACCATTTTATTTATTTAATAGAATTAGAATAGATATTATTTAATATTTATAATTATCTGCTTCTAATATTTTAAAACAAAAAATAAATTAAAAAATTACTTCATCTGTTTCCAAGCAAGATTAAATAAAGATATTAATGCAGTTGCAAACATTTGAGTATTTACCCAAATACCAACATCATAGTTAGGATGAACATCAGCATCATTAAGTAACATAAACATTAAATTACTTCCATCAACTATAATAAATCTTGCATTTAAAGTTTTAGTATGTTTAATTTCAGCAATTCCTTTAAATTCTTTAGAAATATGTTTATTAGTTTTAGTTAATGGAGCAGCAATTTTAACTTTTACTCCTCTTTTAACAGCTTTAGCTAAACTATTTTTGAAAAAATCATGCTTTCTAATAAGACCTTGTTCAGTAGTGCAAAGAATTATTTCTTTTTCAGCACTTCTTATCATTAAATCAATATGATCATATAAACTATCTCTTCCTTTAAATCTACCTGTAATTTCAGTTGAATCAACCATATCAATACCTTGATTATGTAATGTTGATAATTCATTTAAAATACTAGAATCTTTTAATGATTCAATAGAATTTAATTTTATATTAGAATCTTCTTTTACTTTTTTCTTAACTCTCTCCAATACTTCAATAGGAGGTATTGCAAGATATTTTATTGGTTTACCAATCTTAGAAATTATAAATCCTTTTTTTTCAAGTGATTCAAGAACATCATAAGTTCTTGATCTAGGAACATTAGCAATATCTGATAATTCACCAGCAGTTGAAATACCTCTTGATAGTAAAGCAGTCCAAAGTTTAGCTTCATAGCTATTTAATCCGAAATCTTTGATTTTTTTAATAAACTCTTGATCAACAATCATTTTATCACCTTATAATTTTCATCTCTTTATTATAATAAAATAGAGAAAGCAAATAGGCTTTATAAACATTTGTATTATGAAACTATTGTTAAGTAGTGAAAAAAGATAAAGTTTAAAAATAATACAAATATTCTAAAATTAAAATTGAATATAAAAATAATCAATTAAAAAAGCAATATACACCTATAACTAAGGGGAAAATATTAAATGGTTTTATTTCAATATTAAGTTTAATATATATTACTTCTTGTAATAAAACAGGCTTTTCAGGAACACCAGAAGCTCAAATCCCTGCTGATACAACATTATGCACAGATTACATCACAAAAGAATTACTTTTCCCTGATACACTATGTGCAGATTATATCACAAAAGAATTACTTTTTCCGGATTCAAATAATTCAAAGTAAAATTAAATTCAGTAAAATAAATATAATTTTTTTATTTTCTTTTTCTATATTACACATACACCCCTTCTTCCTGTAGAAAACTAAGTTTTAAGAAAATGATTTTCTTTCTTTTCCTTCCATTTCATTTCATTTGCAAACTCTTTTCATCATTTTTCATTCTTTTTTTCTTTCTTTTTTCTCTTTTTTTCTATATATATATATAAATATACATTTATAAATAAATAATAATAATAGAGGATAGAAAAAGTTTTGTTGGTGAATGCAAAAACAAGGATAGAAGCAATAGGAAGTGAAGTAAACCTATTTTTGATAATTATTAATTTCCATACGAAATGAAGGTGTGAGAGTCTAATTATAAATATTTGCTAAAATAGCTTAATATGGCTTTAAACATATATATTAAAAGAATTGAGTTTTATATATTTTTAGTTAAACCTATGTTGCATATGGAAAATTATTTAAATAATAACGTTTCTACAAAAGCTATATTGTTTAGGGTGATTAATTATGGCAAAGGATTTAACTGGACTTTTTGAAAAGTTTCTAAAAAAAGAGTCTATATTTCAAAATAAAGAAGTCTTACAAGCAAGATACACACCAGAAGATATAATGCATAGAGATGAGCAAATTGAATATATTGCACATATTCTTGCTCCTGCATTAAGGACTGAGAAACCTTCTAACTTATTTGTTTATGGTAAAACAGGAACAGGTAAAACATTAAGTGTTAGATTTACAACCAGTCAAATGAAAGCTATGGCTGAAAAAAAGAATATTCCTCTTAAAATTATATATGTTAATTGTAAATTAAAGAAAGTTGTTGATACAGAATATAGGCTTATTGCAGAATTAGCTAGGAATTTTGGTAAAGATATCCCTGCCACAGGATTACCAACAGATGAAGTTTACAAAATCTTCTTTGAAGTATTAGATAAGGAAAAAACATTACTTATTCTTATTCTTGATGAAATTGATCAACTTGTAAAAAAAGTTGGTGATGAAATAATATATAATTTAACTAGAATAAATGGTGAATTAAAAAATGCACAATTATCTTTAATAGGAATTTCTAATGACTTAATTTTTGCAGATAATCTTGATCCAAGAGTAAAATCTTCTCTATCTGAAGAAGAATTAGTTTTTCCACCATATAATGCTTTACAAATTCAAGATATTTTACAAAGAAGATCTAAAGAGGCGTTCAAAGAAGATAGAATTTCTGA
>CAYLIL010000093.1:0-4181 GCA_964384045.1 uncultured Methanosarcinales archaeon | reverse complement strand
TTCAGAATTATTAAAGATAGTAAAATTGAATTTATCAAATTTAACTCAGATGAGGGAAAAACACTTCTAAACAAATATATCAAAAATTTAAACAAAGAAAGTGAAGAGTTTAAAGAACTAATTAATAAACTATAAATTTTTCAGTCTACTTCGGAAATATTTCTCAACCCTTTTATCAACAAAGTAAACAAAGCAACCTTTCATTCCTCTTGACATTAGAACACGATAGATATTTTTAATATATTCATCAAATTTGGCTTTACCCCTTCTTAACATAGGATCTTTTGTTCCATTAACATCTCCAATTAAACAATCATTAACTGAATCATATTTAACATCTGGACCAACAATCACACCAATATAATCAAACTCAAATCCTTGAGCAGTATAAATACAACCTACTTGTTTAACTCCTTCAGGCTTATAAGCCCATTCATACCATTTAACATAACCCTCTGGAGGCTTAACTTTTCCATGAGTTTCCCAAGGCATAGCAAAATCTCCTATTTCAACATCTTTCACTAATTCTCCATTTGAATCTAAACTACTTGACCATTTCCAACAAAACCCAGCAACCAATCTTGCAGTTTGACCTTCTTTAGAATTTTCAGATTTAATTAAATCGTATAACTCATTAGGAGAATCAATAATCCTAAAATCAAAATCATCATTTTTAACATCAAACATTTGTTGAGAATCTTTATGACCCAAAACAGATTCTAACCAATCTAAATAATTGTCTGAGCCACTGCATCTAAATTGAGATATAAGTTCAACTTCTTTAACTTGACAACCTGCTTTTGAAGCCATTTCTTTTATAAGATTAGTATTACCCACTTCTAAAGATCTTATTACTTGCTTATCATCAATAAAAAATATAGAAGTTTTAGCACATCTAATTAATTGTTCTATTTGAGGCATATCTGTTCTATCAACCGCTTTAGTAAATTGGTGATTTGAAGTTTTACCAATTCTATGTGCTTCATCTACAATTAAAACATCCAATTGATTTTCATCAACGCTAGAAGGAGTAAAACGATTTAATGAAGTAAAAAGAAGTTTTGCATTTTTTTTATCAACTTTATGTTTTATTGCTTCAATTAAAGGTTTTGATTTAGAAGAAAAGAAAACAGATTTCTTTTTTGCTGCTAACTCTGCAAGGAGATGCAAAGCAATAACGGTTTTCCCTGTTCCAGGACCACCTTTAATAATTATTACATTTTTTTCTTTTGATTTATCTGCTTTACGAATTTTATCCATAATAACATTTTTTGCATAAATTTGCTCATTTAATAAAGAAAAATCAGAAATATTATCAACAATTTTTGAAGCACTTTCTAAAAGTTTTTTAGAAGGTTTTATTCTCGATAACATAAATTTATTAAACATATCAAATCCTTTCCCATTAGATAATAATTTGTTTAGCTTTTCTGCAAGTGCTTCAACATCATCATGAGTATAAATAGGATATTTCTCAAGAATATTTTGATAAACAGGGTTAAAAAGTCCTTCACCAATATTTTTTCTATAATTAGGGCAATAGGAACACCCAAATAAATCTAGTTTATTATCCTCAAAAACCTCAACAAAAGAAATTAAATAATCATGATAACCTTCAACTTGCTGGGAAGGGTGAGCAACTCGCCTATTACCCCCACCAGTATAAGTTTCTACAAAATTACCTTCAATATCTAAAGCTTCAACTTTTTCCCATTGTTTCATTTCAATATGAACTACTACCCCTTTATTAGAAGAATTTTTACCGAATAACAAACAATCAATTCTTTTTTGAGTATAAGGAACTTGATATTCAAAAGAAACATAAATATCAGATAAATTTGCAGATTCAATTAAATTTTTAATTTTATCTCCTGAAACAACCCAAGAATTATATTCTGGAACACCAACTTTCCTGCCAGAATTTTCTTTAAACCGCTCCCTCAACTTTTTCATTTTCAGGTAAATCACAAATATTATCCCAATTAGGACTTTTTTGCGTTAGATTTGTCATAGCATAAATAACAAATTTATTACAATTTAATCCAAAATCTTTAATGTACGAAATCATTGAAGAATAGCTATTATGGAAAGCATCTTGAAATTTTGGATTTGCGCAATCTGCAACAATTAAACTTAGTTTCTGAGTTTCTTCATCAAGAGTTGATTCTTGATCTTTAGCAATAGTTAATTTTGATTTTAAATTTACTTGTGGGCCATAATAATAACTAAGAACTGCTAAAGGAGCCTTATTCTTAAGATCAGATTTAGGAAATATAATATATTTCTTATCTGGATTCACTTTCGAATTTATAGGCATAAATTTAGGTATCATTTCGAATTTAGGAATAAATTCCCCTATTTAAATGTATCTAAAACTAAAAGAACTACAAAGATACAATTAACACCACCATACATCAAACTTAAATAAACTTTATAAATAAACCATAACAATAACATCAATATGAAGAACTTAACATTCAAAGAAGCATTCAACTACCCTTTCAATAGAGCTAAGGGAATGCTAAATATTTTATGGATTCTAGTGCCAATTATAGGTTGGCTTGCTTTAATAGGATATACTGTTAGAATTGTTCAAGAGTTTACTAAGGGCAAATATAAAAAATTACCTTTATTCAAATTTAAAAAAGATTTAAAATTAGGTTTCTTTATGTTTCTAAAATCCCTACCATTCATATTAATATATATTATAATTATTGGCATATTTAATGCAATTACTCCTTGGCTTGACATTGCAGAACATCTTATTAATTTATTCATACTTCCAATCTTAACAATAAATTTTGTTAAAAAAATGACAGTTTCATCATACTTTGAATTTAAAATAATTAAATATGTTTTTAATAATTTTGGAGATTACATTATAATACTACTAAAAAGTATTTTACTAAGTTTAATCTTCTTTATTATGATAATTGTTTTAGTTGGTTTACCTGCTGGAGCTTTCACAAAGAACATGTTCATTGCAGATTTCTATAGAAGAAGAGTTAAATAATATTATTTTTTGTTTTTATAATATTCTTCAATAGCTTGTTTCTTTTTTATTTCACGATAATTATTTATTCTTTTTATAGCAATAGGGATTGCTTCTTCAAAATAATTAGTTTTCTTATCAAAGTAAGTTTCATTAAAATAGTCTGTTAAATGAGAGACAGCAAGCATATATTTAGAAGAATTATTATATCTCAATATAGATTTGGGAACATTCCCCGCCCACCTATCTTCATAATAGCTTACAACTAATTTCAACACACTTTCCATCTCAAATAAGTTATTTCCTTTAAGATATTGTTTAATACTTTGTGGCATAAATTGTAAAGCACCAATTGCACCACAATAACTTGAATTAGAAAAAATAGGAACATAATCTTTCATATCCAATAAAGCTTTTAACTCAAGAGAATAATATTCTTTCCAATTTGTTCTTTTAGTTATTCTTAGAAAATTATCTAATTTATCCATAACATTTATTGAAACAAGAGCATTAAATGCTTTAAAATCATCTCTTCCTGCATTCAACTTAAATCTAGACTCAATCCCCAATGTTGAAGTGATAAGTCCAGCTGAAACTTTTTTTGTTTCTATCTTAAGTAAATCATTTTTATATTTAGCAATAAAAAACGGTGCTTTTAATTTTATTTTTGGAACAAAAATTTTAGAATAACTCTTAAACATTTGTATTACCTCTGCAGTATCTGCAAGAGCATAATATTCTTCAATTTCTTTTAAAGTTAGAAAATCCTTTTTCTTATCAATTTTCTCAGGTGCAGTTTCAAAATAGTTTTTAACATTTTTATGCAACTTATATTTATTATCAGAAAGAAAAGGTTTAATATCATAACCATCTTCTAATAATTCCTGCATAAGATTATTTAATGCAATATTAATAGAATCCTGTTTTGTTACAATATGTTCTATTGATTGCTGTGCATGTAAAATTTGATTAATTCCTGCATACAACAAAAATGTTCCAAAAATAAGCTCTTTCTTCATTTCATACATAAAAAAGAAGTATTATTTAAATTCTTCTGTTAAATTCTTACAACAAACCTTATAAACAACATAAAAACAATGAATTAAATGAGATTCAAAAAAGTTTATGGTCAATCAAAAATAAATAGCTGTCCTTTCTGCAACAAGCAAGCTACTACAGAAAACAAGCA
>CAYLIL010000092.1:0-4209 GCA_964384045.1 uncultured Methanosarcinales archaeon | reverse complement strand
TTGAATAATAATTGCTTTTTCTGATTTTGTAATAATTCTTGCACCCACACCAGATGCCCTTACAAATTTTCCACCATCACCAGGGACAGCTTCTAAATTATATATTGGGATACCTTCTGGTATTTGATTTAAAGGTAGAGTGTTACCGATTTTTACTTTTGAATCAGCACCAATATTTATTTCTTGGTTAACTGCAATCCCTTCAGGAGCAATTATTAAACCAAATGAATTTAAAGTTGGATAATGCACTACAGCTAATGGTGCAGAGTGACCTGGACAACTAATTATATCAATAACTTTACCAGTTACTTCTTTATTCAATATTTTAGCAGGGCCTTTATGTCTAAAAGAGTGAGATCTATATCTAGGTCCACCTTTTCCTCTTGCTTGTTGAATTATTCTCTTACCCATTTTAACTTTACATTAATCCTAATTTAGTTGCTAAGTCAAGTGCAGGCGTTTCTGGACTAAACTTAACAAATGCTTTTTTGTTACCTTTTCTATCAATTAAAGTACAAACTTTAATAACTTTAACATTGAATAATGATTCTATTTCTGCTTTTATTTCAGGTTTTCTTGCTTTTCTATCAACAATAAAAACTAATTTATTCTCTTCATTAAGCATTCTGATTGCTTTCTCTGTTGATATTGGGTTTTTTATCATCATTTTAATTATACTTTATCTAGTTCATTAATTCTTTGCTCATGCGCAGAAGTAAATTCTTCTTTAAGTTTTAACGCAAAACGCGAATCATAAATAAATGCTTTTTTTGTAAAAATACCGTGTCTTTTTTTAATTTCTTTTATTATTTCACAATTTTTTGCTTCACTCACTTCATCAATCATATTATTATTAAGATTTACAAAACCGGCTTCAGTTTCGTTAAATTTACCAGATTGTAAATTAAAAACATTACGATGATAACTGCTTGAGCCAGAAAAACCAGATGTTAATGCACTTACATAATTACCATTATTATAACTACTTGCAAACATTTTATTTCTTAACCTCAACTTTTTTAGTAGTTTTTTTCTTTTTCTTAGGAGCTTTAACTTTCTTAACTTTTTTTATTTTTTTAACTTTAGCCTCTTTCTTAACAGGCTCGATTGTAAATAATTTATCTTTTGCAATTGCATCAATTGCAGATTCTGTAAAAAGAGTCATTCTTCCTGCATGAGTTCCAGGAGCTAATAACTCTGTGTTTAAATCGTTAACATGAACAATATCCATTCCAGGAAGATTGCTTACTGCTTTTAATAATTCACATTTATTTGAAACAACAAATAGTAAAGATTTTTTCTTTTTATTTCTTCTTCCTCTTAGTTTTCCAATACCAGCCCTTATTGTTTTCACAACAGATCTTTTTAATTCATCTTGGAATCCAAGAGTTTCTAATACTTTTCTTATTTCTTTAGTTTTGTTAATTTTTTCAAAATCATTTGCTAAAATAAAAGGATAATTAGTAGGAACATTAACATTTCTTTGTTTAACAATTTCTATAGTCATAGTTGCAGCTAGAGCAGATCTTATTGCTTTTCGTCTTTCTTTTTTGTTCATCTTTTGTGACCAAACTTTTTCTGCTTTTGGTGCGTGAGCTCTGTAACCACCAACAGTTTGTGGAACAAATGCGCCAACCCAATTAAATCTAGTCCCTCTAACACTCATAACTTTTCTAGGTGTTCTAGATTGACCAATACCATAAGTTGTTCTGTATGCACTTCTTCTTTTAGATACATATGCACTATGTTTTTTACCTGCTCTTGGGTCAGCCCCATAAGGTTGTCTTCTATTATTTTGAATAACAATTACCGCCTTTTTTATTAAATCTGATCTAAAAGCTTCATTAAACTGTGAAGGTAATTCTTTTTCACCAGCACTTGCACCTTTTGTATCAATTATTTTAACTTTCATTTTTATTATTGTGTTGAGTTCTTACTTATTTCTTGAATTGTAGGAACATTTCTTATATTTTTAACAGGTCTTATTGCCTTTGTAAAAACAATTAATCTTTTTCTTGCACCAGGAACTGATCCTTTAACAAGAATATATTCTGATTTTACTTTTCCGTAATGTAAAAAGTCTCCCTTAGGAATAACTTCTTCAGGATTATTAGATATTTTGTAAATTTGAGAATTATATTGTGTTCTTTGATGAAAACCAACTTGACCTGCAAATGCTACTCTCCACATCATGTGTCCTTGTCCTTTCCAACTTCCAGCTAGAGAACCTGGCCCTCTTTTTGTTTTTTCAGATTTATGACTTCTTATACTAACACCAAATCTTTTTACAGATCCCTGTGTTCCTTTTCCTTTAGTAATAGCATGAAGATCAATTAATTCACCTTCTTTGTAAACATCAGATATTTTTACACCAGTTGTTGCATGAGCTTTTACAAATTCTAAAGCTTCTGCGTTTTTTCCACCAATAGTTAATTCGAATATTTCTGGTGTTTTTTTGAATGTTGGGTTAGTAGAAAGAGTGATTGTGAAATGATGATAATCATCAGGATTAATTTTTGTTATAGCGTCGGAAGGCGATTCTTTGAATAAGACTCTTCTCAGAACATTTTTATTCCCTTTGAAGAATATCTCCTTAACAACACCAAAACCATAACCTTTTGGTTTATAGCATCTTAATGAATGAATTCTTAATGGTGGGCATTCAATAACTGTTACTGGAACAGAAACATCTTGTCCTTTACTCATAGAATTCTTGTAAGCGTCAGTCCCTATAATATGAGTCATACCAACTTTGTATCCAGCGAATCCAACAGGTAAGGCTTCTTTAATAATAGGTTTAGACCTAATTTTAGGATAAATCTTTGTAGATCTCTTTCGAGGCCATACTTGCATACTTCCATGTCTTGGATTTACTCTTTTACCCATTTTAATATAATCCTAAAACTAAATAGTTATTAGTTTTAATTGATATTATGTCCCATTAGTCAAGAGCTTTTTGAGAATTAGCACACAGCATTTTTGGTATATGCGCCTCAAAACCCCCTTATCGGGATATATCACATAATCTTGATTTTACTCATGATTATTAATTGTAATCTTGGTGAATCTGATTTTATTTAAAAACTTGTTGGTTTTATTGGTTTTTCAGAGCTTCTACCTAGAATCCAAAGGTATATAAATAAGTGAGGAGTTATATAATATTGGGGTTAAACATGGCAAATAACATAATATTCTTAGGCACTGCAGGAGATTCTATTACATATGGTAAACAGTTTAGAGCTTCAGGAGGCATTGTTATAAAAACAGATAGTAACCAACTCCACATTGATCCTGGGCCAGGTGCACTTGTTAGAGCAATGCAAACCAAAATTAATATTAGAGAAACTACAGGAGTTCTTGTTTCTAACCATTCAATTATAAGAAGTAATGATCTTAATGCATTAATTAGTGGAATGACTTATTCTGGTTTAGACCACAAAGGTGTTGTTGTAGCTCACAAAAATGTTATTGAAGGCAATGAAGAAATTAAACCAATAATTAGAAATAAATGTTTTGATTATGTTGAAAAAGCTATTACTCTTGAAATAGGCAGAAAAGTTGGAATTAATGATGCAGAAATTTTAGCAACAAAAAGTTTTGGTTCAAACTCTATGGGATTTAAAATAACAACCACTGATTTTATTTTAGGATATACTTCTGATACTGAGTTTAGAGTTGAATTAGCTGAAGAATTTGAAAATGTTAATATTTTAATTGTTAATTGTAAAAACCCAGAAGGAATAAAAGAAAAAGGTTCAATGAACACAAATGATATTATTAAATTACTAGAAAAGATTAAACCTGAACTAACAGTTATTACTGGTTTTGGAATTAAAATGATTGAACATGATCCTATTAATGAAGCTAGGAAAATACAAAAAGCAACTGGTTGCCAAGTTATGGCTGCAAAAGATGGCTTAATCATAAATCCAACATCTTATTCTGCAAAAAACAAACAATCTAGATTAAAAAGTTTTATTCAGTAGAACTCATATCAATCAAAAATGAAAACAAGAAAATATTTATAAAGCATCTTCTAATTCTTGAAGTAATAGATTAAGCTTATTCGACCTCATGGCTCAGCTAGGTAGAGCAGCCGGCTCTTAACCGGCAGGTCAGGGGTTCGAATCCCCTTGGGGTCATATATTCCTTTGAATCATAATCCTTCAAATATTCCAGATATTGCCTCAAATTTTTTAAATCGTATCC